>USDE01000086.1 GCA_900553345.1 uncultured Collinsella sp. | reverse complement strand
GGACAGCCATACAGCATCTTTTTTATCTATCGTTCCTTATTTTCCTCTAATCTGATAATCAGATTCTTTACAAGCTCTTCCTTACTCTTAAATTCCGTCCTGACGCCAGTAATATACCGGAAAGCCTCCTCCCATTCGCCCATGGAATAGGATGATATGCTGACCGTGCGCACGGCATATATAATATCCTCTATATAAAACGAACTGTGAAGGTCCGAAAGGTACTGGCAGCCGGAGAGTTCCTGCAATCTGGCCAACAGCCCCCCCTGGGATTTATCTGGCATCATATAAAACTCCTATTCTACTTTCTGCATGTATATTTCCAATTTCTCCTGTGCAATCTATACATTGCAATTATATATGACATTTGTCGTAAAATCAAGGAAATGCAACCTATTTCTTGCATATTCCGGAGGAAGCCATGGAACAAAAATTAAAGCAGGATTTAAGGATAGGGCCAAACATCCGAAAATACCGTATGCAGTCACATCTCACCCAGGATCAGGTCACTGCAAAGATGCAGCTGATGGGGATTAATATTTCACGCAGTATATATTCCCAGATAGAAAGCGGCACATATAATATACGAATCTCCGAGCTGGCAGCCATGAAGGAAATCTTTAACATCAATTATGAATCTTTTTTTGATGGCATCATGCTGAACCACAAGGATAAACAATAACAAAACAATATGAACAGGCCGCCTGTCAAACGACAGACGGCCTGTTCCAAACACAAAGGATAAAGGTATTTACCCGCAATGGGTACGAATTATTTACCGTAGTATGCTTTTAAATACATTTCTTTAATCTCACTCATAAGCGGATATCTTGGGTTAGCGCCGGTGCACTGGTCGTTGAATGCCTGCTCGGTCATCTCGTCGAGGGTGTCGAGGAAGTACTGCTCGTCAACACCGTAGTCGGCGATGGTCTTCTTGACGCCGATGAAGTCCTTGAGCTCCTCGAGCTTCGTGATGAAGTTCTCGAAGACCTCCTTGTCGTCCTTGCCCTCGATGCCGCAGTACTTGGCCATCTCGGCGTAGTTGTGCAGCGCGTTGGGGTAAGGATACTGGGAGAAGGTACCCATCTTGACGGGAGCCTCGGCGGCGTTGTAGCGCATAACGCGGGTCAGGATGACGGCGTTTGCGAGGCCGTGGGGCAGGTGATGGAAAGCGCCGAGCTTGTGGGCCATGGAGTGGTTGAGGCCCAGGAAGGCGTTGGCGAAGGCCATACCGGCCATGCAGGAGGCGTTGTGCATCTCCTCGCGGGCATGCGGGTCCTTGGCGCCGTTCGTGAAGCTGGAGGGCAGGTTCTCGAAGACGAGCTTGGCAGCGCGCTCGGAGAGGCCCTTGGTGTAGTCGGAAGCCATGATGGAGACGTAGGACTCGATGGCGTGGGTCATGACGTCGATGCCGGAGGCAGCGGTCAGGCCGCGCGGGGCGGTCATTCAGTTGTCGGCGTCGACGATAGCCATGTTGGGGAGCAGCGCGTAGTCGGCGAGCGGCCACTTGATGCCGGTCTCCTTGTCGGTGATGATGGCGAACGGCGTGCACTCGGAGCCGGTACCCGAAGAGGTCGGGACGGCGACGAAGTAGGCCTTCTTGCCCATCTCGGGGAAGGTGAAGATACGCTTGCGGATGTCCATGAAGTCCATGGCCATGTCCTCAAACTTGCACTCGGGGTGCTCGTACATCATCCACATGATCTTGCCGGCGTCCATAGCGGAGCCACCGCCGACGGCGATGATGACGTCCGGCTCAAAGAGAGCCATCTGCTTGGCGCCGCGACGTGCGCACTGCAGCGACGGATCGGGCTCGACGTCGTAGAAGCAGTCGTGGGCGATGCCCATCTCGTCGAGCTTGGCCTCGATGGCGCGGGTGTTGCCATTCTTGAAGAGGAACTGGTCGGTGACGATGAAGGCGCGCTTCTTGCCCATGACGTTGCCCAGCTCGTCGAGGGCGACGGGCGTGGAACCCTTCTTAAAGTAGACCTTCTCGGGAGCGCGGAACCACAGCATGTTCTCACGGCGCTCGGCCACAGTTTTAACGTTGATCAAGTGCTTCACCCCAACGTTCTCGGAGACGGAGTTGCCGCCCCAGGAGCCGCAGCCCAGGGTCAGAGACGGCTTCATGCCAAAGTTGTACAGGTCACCGATGCCGCCGTGCGAAGACGGGGTGTTGATGACGATACGGCAGGCCTTCATGACGTGCTCGAACAGGCTGATCTTCTCGGCCTGGGCGGGGTGCACGTACAGAGAGGCGGTGTGGCCCGGGCCACCGGCGAGCACCAGGTGCTCGGCCTTGTCGACGGCCTCCTGGAAGTCCTTGGCGTGGTACATGGCCAGGACCGGGGAGAGCTTCTCGTGGGAGAACTCCTCCTTGGCGGGGTCGGTAGAGGTGACCTCGGCGATCAGGATCTTGGTCTTGGCGGGAACCTCGATGCCGGCGAGCTCGGCGATCTTGGCGGCAGCCATGCCGGGGATGCGGTGATCGAGGGCGCCGTTCTTGAACATGGCAGCACGCAGGGCCTCCATCTCGGCACCCTGCTTGACGAAGTAGCAACCGCGCTTCTGGAACTCGGCCTTGACCTGGTCATAGATGGTGTCGATGACGGTCACGGACTGCTCGGAAGCGCAGATCATGCCGTTGTCGAAGGTCT
This sequence comes from uncultured Collinsella sp., assembly GCA_900553345.1. Taxonomy (GTDB): domain Bacteria; phylum Actinomycetota; class Coriobacteriia; order Coriobacteriales; family Coriobacteriaceae; genus Collinsella. Next base: position 3,591 of record USDE01000086.1, on the reverse strand, counting down.
TGGACATCATCAGGTCGGTGCAGGCGCGGTGCAGGTCCGCGGATTTTTCAATATAGCACGGCACGTTACCGGCGCCAACGCCCAGGGCGGGCTTGCCCGAGGAGTAAGCGGCCTTGACCATGCCCGGGCCACCGGTGGCGAGGATGATGTCGACGTCGCGCATGACCATGTTGGTCAGCTCGATGGAGGGGACATCAACCCAGCCGATGATGCCCTCGGGGGCACCGGCCTTGACGGCGGCGTCAAGCACGAGCTTGGCAGCGGCGATGGTGCACTTGGCGGCAGCCGGGTGCGGGGAGATGATGATGGCGTTGCGGGTCTTCAGGCTGATCAGCGTCTTGAAGATCGCGGTAGAAGTGGGGTTGGTCGTCGGGATGACGGCGCCCACGATGCCGATGGGCTCGGCGATCTTGGTGATGCCGTAAGCCTCGTCGCGCTCCAGGACACCACAAGTCTTGGTGTTCTTGTAAGCGTTGTAGATGTACTCTGCGGCGTAGTGGTTCTTGATGACCTTGTCCTCAAGAACGCCGCGGCCGGTCTCCTCGATGGCCATCTTCGCCAACGGGATACGAGCCTTGTTGGCAGCCATGGCGGCCTCATAGAAGATCTTGTCGACCTGCTCCTGCGTGTACGTAGCAAAAAGCGCCTGGGCCTCTCGCATCTGAGCGAGCTTAGCCTCAAGCGCCTCTACGTTGTCCACAATTGCGGGAGTAGTGTTTTCCGGTGACTTTTTCACCATTTGTGTCTCCTTGCGATCGGAGATTTACCCTACGTCTTGCATAATAGCAAGAAATTAATCGGCGAACGGTCAGATTCCTCTAAAAGGCACACTAAAACGCTTCAACCAAATGAATCGTTTCAACTAAAACTTGCCTTCCTGCATCGCCACGCTCATTGGGGACAGGCTTACATGAGTATTTCAATGGGAAAACGGGGAGAACGGGGAGAACGGGGCATCTGTTTGACAATCGCTATTCGCGGGTCGCGGTTGAGTCGGACACGCAGGCAGTGCAGCTGCTCGACTATATTCATCTCAATCCCGTGAAGGGTGCGCTTGACTCGCTCGAGGCGTACCGCTGGTCAAGCTATAAGGCATATCAGCTGGGCTATGATCCCTTTGACATCTGTGATGCGGCCCCTATGCTCGATGTTGTCGGAGGCTCCCGTCGCTATTGCGAGCATCTCAAGAAAGTTGGCGGGCGCATCTGGTCAGTGGAGGTTCTTCCGCGCCGGCGGATCCCCGATGAGGAGGCTCTTTCCGTTGCGCGCGAAGTCCTGCCGAGCATAGATCCTGCGCTGCTCAAGGCCCTGCCACGCCCCGAACGCGATGCCTGCCTGCTGAGGCTCAGGCGGGCACATCTCACGGTCAAGCAAATTGCCCGTATCACCGGTATCGGCGCCACAAGCGTGACCAAGGCTACTGCAGGCTGGAAGGATGCAGCGTGAGATAGGGGCCGGAGCCGATCGGGACGCCGCATGCGTGCGTCATGTCTGTCCCCAATGCGTGAAAACACCCATCTAAGTCTGTCCCCAATGAGTACAAAAAGGCGCCCTCCGTAGGGGAGGGCGCCTTTGGTAAGTTCTATGTGAACGCGAGGTCTTTGACCCGGAGAGTCCGAGGTACTTGTTGGTAAGACCTTATTTAGGAGCGCGCAACCTTGCCGGACTTGAGGCAGGTGGAGCAAACGTTCATCTTGCGACGGTGACCGTCGACGACGACGTAGACGCGCTGGATGTTGGGGCGGAACTTACGGTTGGTGACGCGGTGAGAGTGGCTGATGGAGCGACCGGCAACGGGGTGCTTACCGCAAACTTCGCAAACTTTGGACATAACTGACCCTCCTTGGGCGACAAACGAACATGTCGCGTTAACAAACAAGCCTGAACTATAGCACAGAAGCAGATCCCTGTGCGTAATCTACACAGAGATATTTCTCTTTTGGCGATAGTGCTCACGCCACGGCCCTGGACGTAGATCCGATTTGCGTGCAGCAGAGGGGATTATGCCAGCTCGTGCGTACGTTTTCAAGCTCGTCCCACAAATATATATAGGTTTATTGAGCATCGGGCTCCGTTTACGGATTGCTCTGTATTTATGCTCGCAATTAAGCTCGAGGTTGGCTACACTATCCCTTGACCATTAAAGGGGTACGAGATACCCACATGGAATTACATAGCTGCCAAAGAGCAGCCCTTCCTGTGGGTGTCTGGTCCGCTTTGAGCGGTCGGGCATCTATTTTTTTGACTGTGTCAGCAGTCAAGACATGTGAGGAAGGAGATCGATGGGCACGACTTCCCCCAAGGCGGTCATCATGGACGAGACCGCCGTCAATCGAGCGATGACCCGCATCGCGCACGAGATTCTCGAGCGCAACGAGGGCTGTGAAGACCTCGCTCTGGTCGGCATCGTCACGCGCGGCGACCTTCTGGCAAAGAAGCTCGCCGAGGAGATCAAGGAGATCGAGGGCGTCGACGTTCCGCTCGGCAGTCTCGACATCAGCTTCTACCGCGATGACTACGCTACCAATTTCGCTCCCGCGATCCACGCCACCAACATTCCCTTCAGTGTCGACGGCAAGCGCGTCGTACTGGTGGACGACATCCTGTATACGGGCCGTACCATTCGCGCCGCTCTCGACGCCGTCATGGACCTGGGCCGTCCGAGCCGCATTGAGCTGGCAGTCCTCGTTGACCGCGGCCACCGCGAGCTCCCCATCTCGCCGGACTTTGTCGGCAAGAACGTTCCCTCGTCGCATGAGGAGAACGTGCACCTATATATGAAGGAAGTCGACGGCCACACCGCCGTCGAGATTAACGACGTCGCGCCGGGTTCCCACGTGGGCTCCGCGCCGCTGGGAGGTGAGTAGTACCGTGGCGTTCAACCATAAGCACCTGATCGACATTACCGAGTACTCCGAAGAGGACATCAAGCTCATCCTCGAGACCGCCAAGGCGTTCTCCGAGGTCAACGAGCGTGCGATCAAGAAGGTCCCCACGCTCAAGGGCAAGACCATCGTCAATATGTTCAACGAGCCCTCGACGCGCACCCGCAGCTCCTTCGAGCTCGCCGAGAAGCGTCTTTCGGCCGACAGCCTTAATTTTGGCGGCTCCTCGACCTCCACGGTCAAGGGCGAGAGCCTCGTTGACACCGTCGAGACCCTCAACGCCTATAAGATCGACTGCATCGTCGTGCGCGACAAGCACGCCGGCGCTCCCTACATCGTCACGCAGAACTCGCCCGCGAGCGTCATCTGCGCCGGCGACGGCAAGCACAACCATCCCACGCAGGCCCTGCTCGACCTGTACACCATCTGGGAGCACAAGGGTGACTTCCACGGTCTGAAGGTCGCCGTCGTCGGCGATATCGCACACTCCCGCGTTTGCGGCTCGCTGATCCCCGCCCTTAAGATCATGGGCTGCGAGACCTACGCCGTCGCCCCCGGCACGCTGCTGCCGCCGGCGCCCGAGGTCCTGGGCTGCGACCACGTGACGAGCGACCTCGATTCCGTCCTGCCCGAGCTGGACGTCGTTTATATGCTGCGCGTGCAGCAGGAGCGCCTCGAGGGTGCCCCGTTCCCGACCATTCGCGAG
>USDE01000085.1 GCA_900553345.1 uncultured Collinsella sp. | reverse complement strand
CTCGCGCGCGGGGTCCACAACAACAAGGCGAACGTGGCCACGGCGCGCGAGCTCGCCTGCTGGGTGTGGGCGGTCGGCCTCATGGCCGAGGAGGCGTAGGGGGCCGGTCCCCCGCACATAAGCCGATCACCCCGGAAGCGGTTCGATCCGAAGCCGTTGAGGCGAACCTCAGGTCCCTTTTCTGCGAGCGCCCAGGGCGCCACACGCGTGCACAGACTGTCGGTTCGACGAAGAAGCCTCAGCCGTAGCAACGGATTGCCCAGCGAGAGATCGCCACGGGCGGATATTAAACTGCAAAGACGAGCGTCGGGAAGACACGCCGAGGTCGCCGCGGACGGGTTGATATAGGGAGAGGGCCTGACCCCATATCGTTGGGGCCAGGCCCGATTTTGCCTCTTGACAATGTCCTGCTCATATTATAAGGAACGTCCCTAACTGCCGGCTAGAGGGCACCGAAGAGGATGGCGTAGGTAGTGGATTCGCCGAGCTTGAGCTCGTCGCCGGGATTGAGTTGGGCGGAACGGCCGGGCTCGACCTGAATGCAGACGCGCGTGGCCCCGTTTACCACCACGGTTCCGTTGGTGGACGACAAGTCCTCGACGCGCCAGATATTTTGAGCATCGCACCAGATATGGGCATGGCGGGCCGAGACATCGTCGCCGACGTCGGTAATATCGCCCTCACCAGTGGCCAGCGCGCCAATCTCAACACCCTGCTCACTCGGCTGAATCCAGCGCGGGGCGCTCACGACAAAACTGTTTTGCACGCGCAGCAAGCCCAAGGGGTGCGCCGGGGCGGGTTCGCGTTCGCCCGCAGTCAGCGACATGCCAAGCGAACGCGGCGTGGATGTGCCTCCGCCACAGGTCGCGTGTGCGTAGTCGATGGCATAGTTCACCGAGGACCGCACATCCGCCGAACAACCGACGGCGACAAACAGCACCAGCACGGCCTCGGCGCGCTCGGCGGGCATGAGTTCCGCCGCCTGGGACAGGCGATCGAGCGCGTTGCGATAGAGATTCGTGTCCTGGTGGCACTCTTCGAGCGCGCGTACCATCGGTTCACCTGCAGGACCGCACACCATATTGATCACAGCCGTGGAGTCCATGGGATTGCGCTGGCGCAGGGCCAGTTGCGACATAATACGCGCAGCCGAGGTACCGTATTCGGCAAAGTAGCGCTGCTGAAGCGTGCCGACCGGCGCGCGAACGATAAAGCGGGAAACCCAAGAGCGATCGGCGGCTCGGCTCTGCGGGCTGCGGCCGTCGGCGAGCGGACGGGACGAAAGCACCAAGCCGCACAGCTCGATATGGCTCAGATGCGCTGCGCGCTTAAAGATGTCAAACATGGCCCCGCATGGGGTGAGCTCAACTTGAGATGCCATGACCTAGGCCTCCTTGGTCGTAGAAATAGAATCGGACGATACTTCGACAGGTCCGCCAAAAGTACGGACAGCTGCGGCTCCACCGGCAAGCGGAGTCGCCATCTGGGCTTTTGTGCGTCGCGGTGCCGAAACGGGAAGTTCAAAGGCAAAGCCCATCGCAAGCAAAAACCACGTAAGCGTATAGGTTGCAACCAGAGCGGCAACAAGGCCGCCCATCACGGCGCGTTGGGAAAATACGCTACATGCAGCCACAACCAGCACCAGAACCTCGCAGGCAGAAAGCGCAAGCACACCCTGCAGGAAGCCCGAGCGCCGATCGCGCGCAAGTGCCCCCGCGGCAACGCCGGCTATGCCTGGCAGCGCCAACGCCAGTGCGGCAATAATACCCGGTAGCGACCCAGACCACACGAGCGATCCCAAAGTCGCCGTCACGCGAGCGCCCGACGCCAGCAGCGCGGCCGAGACCACGACCACAGTCCAAACCACGCCACAGACGACCGACGCGCCGACCATCAGCGCGCGACGAACCGCGCGACCGGACGCATCCATGGGGCACGGCGTGAGCGGCTCGCCGCGGAGCGAACGACCGACATTTTGCGCATAGTGGTCACAAAACGCCGAGAGCGCTGCCTCGACCGCCGCCGGCTCGGGACGATCTTTTTGATGGCTGGACAGGCAGGCCATCACCACGTCGAACAGCTGGGCATCGACAAACGCCAGCGCGTCGCGCAGCTCTTCGGAATCCGGCTCAAGCCCTAGCTGCTGGGCCTGCTCGGCCGCGGCGAGCGCCACATCGGGCTCACGACGAAGCAGCTGAGTCAAATCACAACCGGGCGCATGGGCACCAATGGGATAGTCGGGCCGCGTGTCCATCTTGAGACGGTAGGGGCTCGCGATGTCGCGCGTCTTTTTGCGCGAACCCGAGGTGCCCGAAGTGCTCGGCGCGGCTTCGTATGGCGCGACGCCGGCAATGAGCTCGTAAACCGTGCTTGCCGCGGCATAGACGCCGATCGCCGGCGACATACGCAAAGCGCGCAGGTCGGGAATATCGTCGGTGAGCATCTCGGGCGGGGCATAGGCAACCGTCGCGCGACGCAGCGTGGCATAACGCTCCGTAAACGACGCCTTGCCGCCGGTACCGGCCACGGCCGACGCAGGCTCAAGCGCCAGCGACGAGCCAAAGTCGATCAGGCACAGGTCAAAGGTGCCCTCGGCAAGCTGTCGGTCAAGCGGCAGGCGCGCCGTACGCACCATAATATTAGCGGGCGAGATATCGCGATGGACAAAGCCCTCGCCCACCAGGCTCATACGGCAGAGCAGATCGAACAGGTCGCGACCCAGACGCGCCGCCACAAGCGGCGATAGGCGTCCGGCATCGTCCACGGCGAGTCGCGAGCGCAAGCGGGCGAGCGTCTCGCCCTCGACCCATTCCATGACAATTGCAGGCACACCGTCAACCTCGCCCCAGCCATAGAGGCGGGGAAAGCCCTTAAGGCCCGAAAGGGCGCGATGGCATTCATATTCCTCGCGAAATGCCGCTTTGAACTTGGCGACCAGCGACTCATGGGCGGCATCGTCGTCAAACTCATCGCGCGTCGGCAAGATGAGCTGTTTGAGTGCTACGTCCTCGCCTTGGGCGTTGACAGCACGCGTCACGCGGCCGATACCGCCACGGCGCATGGTGGCATCGTCGGCAAACAGTATCGTAAAACGACGCAGATAGGCAGGCAGTTCGTCCTGACCGAGCGCAATGGCCGGCTCAAACCCGTCGACACGCGCCAGGCGCAGGCCGACCATGGGATCGCGACCGAGCGATTGTGGTGTGGTGGATGCAAGATCGGTCATCATAGGGCAAGCGCCGCCACGTTATTGTTGAAGTTACCGAGCGCGACGTCATCATCGCCGTAATGGCCGACCCATTGACATAGGTTGGTGTAACAGCCCCACAGATTGGCATACTGCTGATACCACTTAGATTTGGTCGAGAACCTTTGTCGACCGAACTCGGCACGGATAACAAACATGTCATTCGCCAGGGTGTCGCACGGTCCGGTATCGCCCGTGGCGTTATAGATCGAAACCACGCTATTGGCGCGGGCGACATAGCCATCGAGCATGTTGTATTTGGTCACGAGCCAGCTGTGAATACTCTCCTCCTCGGCAGCCGAGAGGCCACCCGAGCCCGCGTCCCCGCCGGTACCGCCGTCCGTCGAGCCATCACCCGAAGATCCACCGCCAGAGGCGGAGCCCGAACCGGAACCGCCGCCCGACGAATCGGAGCTGGAGCCAGACGAACCCGAACCGCCGGGCTTGCCTGTCTGTTGGGCGTCCTGCCCCTTCTGCTGCTCGGCCTTATTTATGACGGATGCCACACTGTTGTTGGAAAGCTTCGTGATGATCTTGGTGTTGGTGAGCACGATGGTCTTGCCGTTTGCCAGCGTAACCTCGTTGTCCGATGTTTCGGGACTGTCCGCATCGTCGCCACCGAACACAACGTGCGAGACCACACTCGCCCACGTATATCCGGCTGTCGTTCCCAAGTCGCTTTTGGCCTTGCGCCCAATATGCAGCTCACGCGCAGCATGCGCCTGCACCATGGACGGCACCGTCATGCCATAAGCCGAAACACCGGCTATGACCAGCGCCAGCGAGCAGGAAAGCAGCACGCATGCCCGTGGCGCCAGGCCCAGCCGGCGTCGTATGCGCACCGCGGCGCCGCGCTTTGTCTGAGTGCCACCGGGCCGCATGCGTTCTCCTCCAACAAAAACACGCCGCTCGGGAGCGGCGCATTCATTCGAATCCATATTTGAGTGTATCAGCGAACCCAAAAGGTTGCGCAACGAATGAGCAAATTAAGGATGCGAGCGGAAGCATCCATGCGATAAGCGGATACGAAGCATCTTTGTTGCACAACAAACTCACAGTCGCACGGGGAAATTATGACTACCCCGTGCGACTGTGAGGAAAACATACGGCAGGAGCAGGCTCGCCACCTAAATCGCGCGACGGGCCTCGATGGCGCGGCCAAGCGTAAGCTCGTCGGCATACTCCAAGTCGCCGCCCACGGGAAGGCCGCTTGCCAGACGCGACACCTCGACGCCCAACGGCTTGATGGTACGGGCCAGATAGCTCGCCGTGGTCTCGCCCTCAATATTGGGGTTGGTGGCGATGATGACCTCGTGGATGTCCTCGTGGCCCAAGCGTGCCAGCAGCTCTCGAATGTGCAGCTGCTCGGGGCCAATCTTGTCCATGGGACTGATCACGCCGCCCAATACGTGGTAGAGGCCGTGGTAGCTGCCCGTGCGCTCGATCGCCTGGACATCGCGCGGCTCGCCCACCACGCAAATGCGAGTGGTATCGCGCATCGGGTCCTGGCAGATGGAGCACTCGTCGGCCGTGGCGTAGTTAAAGCAGCGGCTGCAAAAGTGGACCTCCTGCTTGACCTCCAGGATGGCCTCGGCCAGGCGGCGCGCCTCCTCGGCGTCGGCCTCCAACAGGTAATAGGCGATGCGCTGGGCCGACTTGGGACCAATGCCCGGCAGACGGCCCAGCTCATCGAGCAGTTTTTGCAGACTGTGGTTGGCACTCATATATATGCGTGTCTTAGAACGGCATGCCCGGGATGTTGAGGCCGCCGGTGATGGCGCCCATCTGCTTGTTGGCGAGCTCGTTGACGCCGCGGACGGCCTCGTTGACGGCAGCCATGATCATATCCTGCAGCATATCGACGTCCTCGGGATCGAGCGCATCGGGATCGATGGTGAGGTTGACGAGCTCCATCTCGCCGTTAACGGTCACCTTGACCATGCCGCCGCCGGCAGAGGCGTCGACGGTCTGGGACTTGAGGTTCTCCTGCGCGGCGGCAAGCTGCTCCTGCATCTTGCGAGCCTGCTTCATCATCTGCTGCATGTTCATACCGGCCATGATGGCTCCTTTACGTGCGGCCGCACGCCGAGCTGCAAGGGCAGCCGGAGCACGGCGGGACTTTCAAACTCAAAAATCGTACCACGGCGCGCGGCGAGAGAGCGGGGCGGACGTGTTACCTCAGTCGATATACATGTCCTCCAATACAAACCGCACTCAAAGATTATGCAAGGTCGAATTATGCAAGGTTGCATAATATCGCACACTCAATCTAGTAGAGCCGAATCCGGCATTTCATGTGCGCCACTAAATAGCTAAATGCCGAACCGCTGCTCGAGGCGGCGCACATGGCGGCAGGGTATAATTTGATTGCCATAGATAGTAATTTGGAGGTGCCCCATGAATGCCCCCAACGCGCTCCAAAACATCCGCTCAAAACACCCCGTTGCATATGTGGTTCTCTATCTCTTTGTCGGCTGGGCATTGCTGGTTGTCATCACCCATGCCATAGCTTTTGGAGCAGAACTGCTGATAGCCAGCTCGGACCAGCCCGTCGTCAAATGGGAGACGACCGATGAGTGCACCGACGGAACCCGAACCGTCTACTACAACAGCCCGTCCCTCTATCAAGAGTTCAAGGTCAAGATAAAGGACTTCAAGATTGTCGATGCCGAGCTAGGCGTTTATTTGGCAATCGGAGCAACCATTAACGCCGAGCAAGTCGAGTACACGGACAGCCATGCGACGTATCGCATCGACCTCAGCATCCTAGGCCGACCGTCACGCACCTGTCTGCTCGAATGCGAGATACGCGGCACCACACTACACATGTCCGAAATACAGATGCGCCCGGACAAGGGGTCCTCTTCTTGAGCAGTATACCCGCCTGCGCAGCTACTCCACCGGCTTGAAGATGGTGGCCTGGCCAAAGACGCTGCGGATGAGGGCCTTGGCCTCGTCCTCGGTCTGCGGGATGCTCGGGGCTGCGCCCTGATGGCCGAAGGGGCTGCCAGCACCGGGATTGGATTCCCAGGGAGCGGCGGGGACGTCGTCGTTTGCAGAGGCTGCGGGTGCCACAGCAGCGGCCTTGGTCGCGGA
>USDE01000084.1 GCA_900553345.1 uncultured Collinsella sp. | reverse complement strand
CGTGGTTTTGCCCTCGGCATCGAAGGCGTTGCCACCGAGGGCAGCGATCTTGGCGACATCTGCGGGTGCGGCCTCGATATGCATGCAGCCGCAGATCAAACGCGCGCGTACCTGTGCCAGATCAAGATCGTGCAGGTAATCCTCGCAGGCGCGGATTAAATCGACTTTATCGCGCGTAAGCTCCTCGCCCGTGGGGACGCGGGTGGCAAGACATGCTCCCGCCGGTAGGTTCCAAACGGGATAGCCCCATGCGCGCAGCAGCTCGCGCTCTTCGTCCTTGGTAAAGCCGACCTCCATAAGGGGTGAGCGTACGCCGAGCTCTTCTGCCGCACGCATGCCGGGGCGGTAGTCACCGCGATCGCTTGCATTGCTGCCATCGATGACGGTGGGAAAGCCGAGCGACTTGGCGTGGTTGACGATGGCGGTAAAGCCGGCGTGCTTGCAGTGGTAGCAGCGATTGGCATCGTTGCAGGCTACTTGGGGGAGCTGCAGCTGATCGACCGAAAGATTGAGCACGGGGAGCTTAAAATGCGGTCCCTCATTGGTTTGCCCGTCAACGGATCGCTCAAACGAGATCTGTTCGGGCGTGCCGATGAGCGGCGTGGTGAGGTGAACGAGAAGCGTGCTGGCAGGCATGATGCGGGCGCAGACCGCGGCCAAAAAGCTGCTGTCGACGCCACCGGAAAAGCCGATGGCGACGCGTCCGTATGCCAAAAGCAACTGCTCGAGCGTCGTGAGTTTGTCCTGAAGCTCCTCTGCAGGTGCAGTAGTGTCTGAAAGCATGAAACGATCCTTACCATTGAGTACTCGGTCGAAAACTATAATCCTACCGAGCTGCCTGTCATAAGACTTCCGCTTATGTAACGAAAGTGCAATATGCTATATACGTTATATACAAGTTTGTAAAGTGCGGTAGAGTGGCAGTAATGCAATCCGGTGAGGGGATCGATATGATCAAGGCTGTTATTTTTGACATGGACGGAACGCTGGTCGATACCGAGCGTTTGGGCATCAAGGCATGGAAGGCGGGCGCTGCCGAGCTGGGGGTCGCGATTGATGAAGCGCTGATCCATCAGTTTATCGGTCGCACGCTGCCCGATGTCATGGACATCCTTGATAAGCATTACGGCAGCCACGAAACCACCGAGGCGATCTATGTCCGCCACAAGGAGATTCGCGACGAGATGGTCAAGACCGAACTGGAGCTTAAGGCCGGCGCTGCCGAGTGCATAGACGAGCTGCTGGCTGCGGGCTATCACGTGGGTCTAGCGACGTCGTCGCGCCTCGCTACGGCCGAGCGCAACCTTAAGATGGTCGGTCTTTTTGACAAGTTTGAGACGGTGACCTGCGGCGAGGACGTCGTGCGCGGCAAGCCCGACCCCGAGATGTATCTGCTCGCCTGCGAGCGCGCGGGCTTTGCTCCCGAGGAATGTGCCGTGGTCGAGGATTCGCGCAACGGCTGCGTCTCGGGTATCACGGCCGGCTGCCACGTCTTTGCCGTCCCCGATATCGTGCCGCTGCCGCAGGACGTGGTGGATGGCTGCGAGGCCGTGCTCGACACATTGTTCGATCTGACGGCGGCGGTCAAGGCCGTGCGCTAGACAATTGCGGAGTTGAAACGAGCAATCGGCTGACCTTGCGCTTAAGCAAAAGAGGTCCGGCAATGGTCGGGCCTCTTTTGCTTAAGCGGCGTTTTGGCATACTGACCGACGTGCTATAGATACGCGCCGAGGTTGATGGCGGTGGCTTCGGCTTGGCTGCTCGCCTGGGTACTGGCGCGCTCCAAGAGGAACGGCCGCACGAGTTCCTGACGGTTGATGTCCTCGGCGGCTGTGACCTCGGTGACGGTGCGTGCGGCGGAGCCGATACGGACGCGTTTGGTTTTTGCCGGCGCCTTGTTCTCGATTTGCTCCATGAGCAGCTGGACACCCTTGCGGCCAATCTCGTAGCCCGGGGGTGCTACGGTGGTGAGCGGTACCGCGCCGCTCCATGCAAGCGGGTTGCCGTCGCAGCCGGCCACGCGGACCTGCTCGGGGACGGGGATGCCTTTGTCGGTCAACGCCGAGATAACGCCCGAGGCCAATACATCGGTAAGGCCGATGACAAAATCGGGGCGCTCGTCGGAAGAGCGATCGGCAATCTGAGCGCCGATGCTGTAACCGTCGGCAGCGGTATTCCATTCGCCGGCGTCGATGATTTCGATCTTGATATCGGGATGCAGGGCGAGGGCCTTGTGAATGCCAAGTACGCGCAGGGTGAGCTGCATAAATGCCGCTCTGCCCACAACGGTGATATGGCGCGCGCCGCGGGCGATGGCGAGCTCGGCGATAATGCGTCCCTGCGCCTCGTTGTCGGCGGCCACATAGTAACCGGGTTCGGAGCAGTGGATGTCCAGATGGACGATCGGCACGGGCATCTTGGTCATTGCGGGATGCCAATCGGGGGACGCCATGGGCTGAACCATGACGCCGGACATCTGCGTGCCCATAAAATAGCGCAGGTAATGGTCCTCGAGGATGTCGTCGTTATCGGCGTTGGCGATGAGCAGGTCGTAACCGTGCTTGCGGGCCTCGTTGTGGGCGCCGCTGGCGATTTGGAGCGAAAAGCCGTGATCGAGACGGGGGAGGACCAGGCCAAAGGACTTGGTGGTGCCGCCCGCGAGCTGACGGGCGCTTTGGTTGGGCAGGTAGCCAAGGCGATTGATGGTCTCGTTGATGAGTTTGAGGGTCTCGGGGCGCAGCTTTTCGGGATGGTTGAGCGCGTTGGATACCGTGCCCAGCGAAACCCCTGCCTCGCGCGCGACATCGCTGATTTTAACCTTTGCCATAGCGGCCCCTTTGATGCGTTTCAAGTACGAGTCAGATTGTAGCATCGCCTGTTCCCAGGGTGTCAAAACCTACCAATTAGGGGCAGGTTTATTTTGGCAGGTTTTATCTGGGCAAACACCGGAGTCCAGACCAAACCACCGCAAGGGTGGCGCAGCGCGCTGCCTCCTTTGCGGTGGTCGCGTTGCCTGGCCCTTCAATTGTCTCGATCTGTAACATCTGGACGACAAAACAAGACCTACCTGTTACAGATTGAGACAGATCGCCGGGGCCGGGCGGAAAATCTCGATCTGTAACAGCAAACCCTCTTTCGGCGCCCCAGATGTTACAGATTGAGACGTTTCGGCGGAGCTTGTTGTCAGACACCCGAACCACCACAAAGGTGCCTGTCCCCTTTGTGGTGGTTTTGGCGCAGCTGGGCTGCTCGCTAAACGGTGGAGTGTCTACAATGGAAGCCGCTTTGAACGTAGATTGAAAGGCTTTGGTATGACTCGCGCTGTTTCTCGTCGTGATTTCCTGGGTTTGATCGCCGGTGCTGCAATGGTTGCGGCGAGCGGTTGCGCTGGCAGTGGCGCTGACAAGGGCTCTGCCGCTGGTTCTGCTGCGGTTGCGGGCGACGATATCAAGGGCGCCAAGCTCACCTTTGTGGGCGACGATGCCTTTGCGCCCTATCGCTATCTGGAGACGCAGTCGGACGGCAAGCAGAAGGTTGTCGGCCTGGATATCGCCATTGCCGACGAGATGGCCTCGCGCCTGGGCTTTTCTTACGACTTTGAGCCGCAGGACTTTGCCGCCACGCTTGCATCGGTGCAGAGCGATGACAAGGCCTTTACCATGGCGATGAGCTCCAACGAAGAGCGCGAGCAGACCTATGACTTCACGCGCGGCTACTATCAGCCGCTTGTGGGCGTTCTCACGCTCGGCGGCGATCCCGTCAAGCGCGTTGAGGACCTCGCCGGCAAGTCTATCGCCTGCACCACCGGTACCGTGCAGAACAAGTTCATCGCCAAGGTCATGCCCGATGCTGATATTCACACGTACGACGGTGGCGACCAGTGCCTGCAAGAGGTGCTCGCCGGGCGCATCGATGCCTACCTGTGTGACGGCGCCGAGGGCCAGTCCATGCGCGATGCGAATGAGGGCCTGGTGCTGGGCCTGCTCGATCGCTCCGAGACGAGCGATCACGTGGGCGTGTACCGCCTGATGGCCAAGAAGGGTGCCGGATTTGTCGCGGCGCTTGACGAATGCATCGGCGAGATGCTCGAGGACGGCACCATCGATGACTGCATCAAGCAGTATGTGGGCGCCGACTTCATGTGGAACGGCGACTATTCCGCTTCCGGTACGTCGACGGTTGCCGGAAAATAGCGAGCCGGTGAGGCGCGCGCCAAGGGCATGCTGATGAAGTTTGAACTGCTAGAACCATATATACCGATGTTTATGAGCGGCCTGGTCGTGACCTGTCAGGTGACGGCCGCCGCGCTGGCCATAGCACTCGTCCTGGGCTTTCTCATTGCCGTGCTCAAGGTTTTGCCCTGTCGCCCATTGCGTGCGGTGCTCAACTTCTACACCTCTATCTTTCGCGGCGTGCCGCTCATCGTGTTGCTTTTTTTGGCGTACTTTGCGACGCCGCAGCTCACGGGCTTCAAAATTTCGATGTTTGCCGCCGGTGCCATTACGCTGGGGCTCAACGGCTCAGCGACGGTGTCCGAGACGGTGCGCGGTGGTATCGAGGGCGTTGACCGGGGGCAGTACGATGCCGCTCGGGCCATCGGGCTTCGCTATGTTCCCATGATGCGCAAGATCATCGTTCCGCAGGCGATGCGCTCGATTGCCCCTGCTCTGGTCAACGAAGTGATCACGGTCCTCAAGAGCTCCTCGCTGGTGGCAACCATCGGCCTGATGGATATGATGCGCGCCGCCCAGAGCGTGCAGGCGCTCACCTATCGAGCCTTTGAACCGTTTTTAGTGGTGGCCGTGGTCTACTACGTCATTGTTATGGCACTCACGGCCCTGGGCAATCGGCTCGAACGCCGCCTGCGTCCCTAGGGGGTGCCAACCACCGCAAAGGTGCCTGTCACCGTTGTGGTGGTAGGGTGTGTGCATCGAGTGGTATCCAGTTTAAGATACCACTTCTGGTATATCAGCTTGCGTTTGTGTGAGTACAATACTCGGACGTTATACGTCTCAGCGCCCGTCGTGCGTGGGCGTTTTGCAGTCACGCGAGCGAAGGGATTTATCCTATGTGCGGAATTGTCGGCTACACCGGCTCTGATATTGCAAAGAACATTCTGGTCACGGGCCTTAAGCGTATGGAATATCGCGGTTATGACTCCTCGGGCGTCGCGCTCGAGGTGGGCGAGGGCGCCGCGGCTCACCTCGACGTCATCCGCCGCGTGGGTAAGGTTGCGGGCCTGGAGAGCGAGCTTTCCAATATCGACAGCGACGCTACCTGCGGTATCGGCCATACCCGCTGGGCCACTCACGGAGGTGTAACGGACGCCAATGCCCATCCCCACAGCTGCGGACAGGTAACCCTGATTCACAATGGAATCATCGAAAATTACCGCCAGCTAACGCAGGAATATGGATTGGAAGGCCGTCTTGTCTCCCAGACCGACAGCGAGGTAGCTGCGGCTGTTCTGGATTCTGCTTACAGGGGATGCGGCCAGGATCCGCTGAAGGCCATCGCAGCTTTTACAGGCACGCTTGAAGGCTCCTATGGTTTCTGTATCCTTTTTGCGGACCGTCCCGGTGAGATATATGCCGTAAGGAAGGTAAGCCCCCTTGTTGCTTCCTACACCCACTCAGGAGCGCTTATAGCCTCGGATCTTACTGCCCTGATTTCTTATACCAGGGAGTATTTTGTGGTCCCTGAGGGCTGTATTGTGCGCCTGACGCCATACAAAGTCCGTGTATATGATATGGACTTTAACCGTGTGGAGCCGGAAACACTGGAGGTCAGCTGGAACATGGACGCGGCCATGAAGAACGGCTTCCCCCATTTCATGCTGAAGGAAATCCATGAACAGCCCAAGGCTGTGGCAGACACCCTCAGCTCTGTGATTCGTGACGGCAGACTGGATTTGTCTGGCGTGGGATTGACGGAGGAGGAGATCCGTGAGATTTCTCAGATTCAGATTGTGGCCTGCGGATCGGCTTATCATGTGGGGGCTGTAGCCCAGTATGTGATGGAGGATCTGGCTGAGATTCCGGTTCGGATTGATGTGGCCTCGGAGTTTCGTTACAGAAAGCCCCTGTTAGCGCCCGGAAGTCTTGTGGTTGTTATCAGCCAGTCCGGAGAGACGGCGGACAGCCTGGCAGCTCTTCGGGAGGCAAAGCAGTGCGGAGTAAAGACGCTTGCTGTTGTTAATGTGGTCGGCTCTTCGATTGCCAGGGAAGCAGACAATGTTTTCTATACTATGGCGGGGCCTGAGATTGCAGTGGCGACAACAAAGGCCTACAGCACCCAGCTGATTGCAGTATACTGTCTGGCTCTGCAGTTTGCTCTTGTAAGGGGAAAAATGGATGAAAAACGATATTTCTCTCTTTTAGAAGAACTCC
>USDE01000083.1 GCA_900553345.1 uncultured Collinsella sp. | reverse complement strand
GCGGCTGTCCGCCTTTATCGTCGCGGTCGCGATGATGGTCGACGCGGCATGCTCTTTGGCCAGTTGGCGCCGCCTGTCCGATCAGCTGGAGCGTGTGCGTGCCGACCTTGCCGACCGCATCAATGAGTCGCTTGCCGATGCGTCTGACTCCATGCTCGAACGTATTCCCGATTCGGCGATCGACTCGGTGGCGCAGACGCATATCCGCAGCCGTGCCGTTAACGCGTGGCTGGCCGAGTTGGGTGACGCCACGCTCGATGCCCTTCGTGAGAAGGCTTCGATGCCGACGTTTATCTCGGACGGTGCTCACGGCCTGGCGCTTGCTGCCCGCCGCGTGGCCGATGCCGCGCCGAGCATGCCGCGTCCGTCGCTCAGTCGTCGCCTTGCCGGTAAGCACATGAGCCGTCCGGTGCCGAGCGTGTCACTCAGTCGTCGTGACCTGCGCTTTTTCAATGCCTTCCCGCGTCTGCGCATCAATCACTACGAAGGTGTCATTCGAGCAACTAATCTCCGCGACCGCGCTCACGAGCTGTTTCGGCGCTAGCCGGGACGGGTGTGCTCGCGGCCCCCTTGCTCGCGTATTTCCCGTTCGTTTCGCGCCCATTGCCGCGCCGTTTCCAAGATTGCGGCGCCGTTGGAGGTGGCACGATCCGGGTCGAGCCGGTCGAGGAGGTTATCCGCATTCGCACCGGCGAACACGGCCCCGCCGCGGTGTAGGACAATCTTTCGCCCGACGGGCGTGCCTCTCTTGGGGTGCGCCCGTTCTCGTCTACAATATCGTGCAGACGAAGGAGAGGCATGCCCATGATCAAGATGTTTGCGAGCGACTTAGACGGAACGCTGCTGAACACCCTGCACGAGGCGGATGGGACCATCCGCCGTGCCATTCGCGAGCTGACTGAGGCGGGACTCCACGTGGTTCCCGCGACCGGGCGCTCGACGTTGCCAATCGGCGAGCATGGCTTTACGGGCCTGGCGCTTGACGCCTGCTGCTCCAATGGATCAATCGTGCGCGACAGCCATGGCGAGGTGCTCAAGACCTGGACCATCGACCCGCAGATTACCGAGGAGCTGCTCAAGGCGTTCCCGGACATTTGCTTCGACTGCTCCACGCCCGATGGCATGTTCTCGAGCGGTTCGTTCGAGATGCACCAGGCGGGTTTTAAGAAGGACAGCCCTATCAAGCGCATCGTGATGCGCGGCATGCGCGCGCGTGGCGGCTATCACGAGGAGCAGTATTTCGATCAGTCGATCGGCGACATCTTGCGCCACGATGTTTGCAAGATCAACTGCCGCGTGACCTCGCCCGAGCTGGAGTGCGACCTTAAGGCATATTTGGCTGAGCGCTCGGACCGTGTGGTCAACGCGCCGTTTGATCCGGTGATGTTTGAGATCACGGACGTGGCGTGCAACAAGGGCGAGAGTGTGGCTTGGCTGGCGGGCTACTACGGTATTGCCGAGGACGAGGTCGCGGTTTACGGCGACGGCGGCAACGACATTGCCATGCTCAAACGTTTCCGCCACAGCTACGCGACCAAAAACGCAAGCGATGCAGCTAAGGCCGCCGCGAGCGCGACCATCGGCAGCTGCATGGTCCACGCCGTCCCCAAACACATGCTCGCCACCATGCGCAAGCAAAACTCCCGCACTGTCATCGAATAATGTGACAAAGGGGCTGCCCTTTGTCACATCCAAAATATTGCCTTTACGTGTTGATGCACACGGTGTGCAATAATACTCGCACTGTGCAATAGCGCACAGGCTGAGTAACAAGGAGGACGCTTGTCCCAGCTCGAGAAATGCGATCGCCGGTCCCTTCGCTCGCAGCGTGCCCTTCGCCAGGCACTTGCCAGCGAGCTTGCCGAAAGCGGCGACCTTTCGCGCATTAACGTCGCGTCGCTCACCGAGCGTGCCGGTCTTACGCGCCGTACGTTCTATTCGCACTACCGCGATATTCCCGACTTTATCAACCAGATTGAGGACGGCCTGTTGGCTGAGATTCGTGAGCGCGTGGAGCTCATCACCGCAGCTCAGCTGCCCGATCTTTACCGTAATATCGACGAGCTCGAACCGGCGCCCGGCTCAGTTGAGCTGCTGCGCTATCTTGCGGCAAATCGCGATCTTATTGGTGCCCTACTGGGCCCTGGCGGCGACCCCGCCTTCATTAAAAAGATCATCGACACCGCGCGTGAGGCTGTGGTGCCGCGTGCGCAGACGGGCATTTTGGGCCTGGCGCTGGGCACGTTCTTTGACTACTACGTCACCTACGTCGTGAGTGCCGAGGTCGGCATGATTCAGCGCTGGTTTGAGCGTGGGCTCACCGAATCGCCCGAGGCCATGGCGCGCATTATGACGGTGCTCGCTTTTGTGCGCCCTGGTGACCTGTATGGCCAACCCATCGATATCAACGTGCCGGAATACGGCATGAAGCTATTGAACCTGCAGCTCGAGGACGCGGCCGACACCGCCGCAACCGTCGAGTCCAACAACTAAGAGGAGAGACAATGAGCAAACTCGTCGAGGGCATCAAAGACCGCATGGTCGCTGCTGCACGCGAGGCCGCGCCCGCCGTGGTGGACGCCGCGCAGAAGGCCGCGACCGCGGCTGCCGAGAAAGTTGCCGAGGCAGTTGCCGATGCCAAGAACGCGGCAGGGGAGACGTCCGTCGCTAGCGAGCCCGCCACCGCCACCGAGCCCGTAGCCGCCGGCCAGGCCCCCGAAGGCGCGATCTTCAACCCCGAGAACGCCCGCGGCAACCTGCACCTGGGCATCGACGTGGGCTCCACCACCGTTAAACTTGCCGTCCTCAACGACGACAACCAGATCGTCTACGCCAAGTACCAGCGCCACCACACCGACGTCCGCGCCTGCGCCCGCGACCTGTTCGAGGGCGCTGCGACCGTGCTGCCGACGGCCCAGATGACCTGCGCCATTACCGGCTCGGGCGGCCTGCTGCTGTCCCAGTGGCTCGACCTGGAGTTTGTCCAGGAGGTCATCGCCAGCAAGCGCGCTGTCGAGACCCTCATCCCGGCCACCGATGTCGCCATCGAGCTGGGCGGCGAGGACGCCAAGATCATCTACTTCGACAACGGCATCGAGCAGCGCATGAACGGCACCTGTGCCGGCGGTACGGGCGCGTTCATCGACCAGATGGCAACCCTGCTGCACACCGACGCCAGCGGCCTTAACGAACTCGCGGCCAACGCCACCACCATCTATCCCATCGCCAGCCGCTGCGGCGTTTTTGCCAAGACCGACGTCCAGCCGCTGCTCAACGAGGGCGCCCGCCCCGAGGACGTGGCGGCCTCCATCTTCCAAGCCGTCGTGACCCAGACCATCTCGGGCCTGGCGTGCGGCCGTCCCATTCGCGGCAACGTCGCCTTCCTGGGCGGCCCGCTGCAGTATCTCTCTGAGCTGCGCCACCGCTTCTACCTCACGCTCAACCTGGACGAAGAGCACCGCATTGTGCCCCAAAACGCTCACCTATTTGTGGCGAGCGGCGCCGCCATGGCGCACGAGTCCAACAAGCTCAGCACGTTCCCGCAGCTCATCGAGGCCATCGACAGCTTGGGCGACACACAGGGTGCCGAGGTCGAGCGCCCGGATCCGCTCTTTGCCACCGACGAGGACTTTGCCGAGTTCAAAACCCGCCACGACCAGGAAGTCGTCCCCAAGGGCAAGCTCGACGGCTACACCGGCCGCGTGTTCATCGGTATCGACGCCGGCTCCACCACCATGAAGGCCGCGCTCGTGGGCGAGGACGGTCAGCTGCTGCACACCTGGTACGGCAACAACAACGGCGACATCCTAGGCACGGCCAAGGTCATCATGGCCGATTTCTACAACCACATTCCCGCCGGCTGCACCATCGGCCACGTGACCACCACGGGCTACGGTGAGGCGCTGCTCATCGAGGCCCTCAAGGCCGATTCCGGCGAGATTGAGACCGTTGCGCACCTGCGCGGCGCCAAGGCGTTCCTGCCCGGCGTCGAGTTCATTCTGGACATTGGCGGCCAGGACATGAAGTGCCTGCGCGTCAAGGACGGCGTTATCGAGCACATCATGCTCAACGAGGCCTGCTCGTCGGGTTGCGGCAGCTTTATCGAGAGCTTCGCCGTGTCTATGAACATGGACGTGCGCGCATTTGCCGACGCTGCCATCCATGCCAAGGCCCCGGTTGATTTGGGCAGCCGCTGCACGGTCTTTATGAACTCGCGCGTCAAGCAGGCGCAAAAGGAAGGCGCCACGGTGGGCGACATCGCGGCCGGCCTGTCCTATTCCGTCATCAAGAATGCCCTCTTCAAGGTCATTAAGCTGCGCGACCCCAAGGAGATCGGCAGCCAGGTGATTGTCCAGGGCGGCACCTTTATGTCCGATGCCACGCTGCGCGCGTTTGAGCAGCTCACCGGCGTTCATGCCGTGCGTCCCGACATTGCCGGCTGCATGGGCGCCTACGGTGCGGCCCTGCTCGCCCGCGATCGCGCCGGTGCCGACGGCACTTCGACCATTCTTTCGGCCGAGGACATCGCGCACCTCACCGTGACGCAAAAGCATGTCCGCTGCGGCCGTTGCTCTAACAACTGCCAGCTTACCGTCAACGACTTTGGCGGCGGCAGGCGCTTCATTACCGGCAACCGCTGCGAGAAGGGCGCTGGCCACAAAAAGCAGAAGACTGAGGCCCCCAACCTCTTCAAAAAGAAAAACGAGCTGCTCTTTAACCGCGAGATCCTGAGCCCCGACGAGGCCCCGCGCGGCACCGTCGGCATCCCGCGCGCGCTCAACATGTACGAGAACTACCCCTTCTGGCATGCGTTCTTTACGCGCCTGGGCTTTAGCGTGCAGCTGTCCGACCAGTCGAGCAAAAAGACTTACCAGGCGGGCATCGAGTCCATGCCGTCCGAGAGCGTGTGCTATCCGGCCAAGATGAGCCACGGCCACGTGATGAACCTCATCGACCGCGATGTCGACTTCATTTGGATGCCGTGCGTGCGCTGGGAGCGCAAGGAGGATCCGACCGCCGGCAACTGTTACAACTGCCCCATTGTCATGAGCTACCCCACGGCGCTGGCGCTCAATATCGACGAGATTCGCGAGCAGAACATCGAGTTCCTGTACCCGTTTGTGCCCTATCACGACAAGACCGAGCTCAAGCGCCGTCTGTACCAGGTGCTCGCCGTCGACCGTGTGGCCGATGCTGAGGCCGGTCGCGGTCGTGTGCGTGGACCCAAGATCACGCGTTCCGAGGTCGATGCCGCCGTCAACGCTGCCTTTGAGGCCGATGCGCGTTTCCACGAGGACATCCAGACCATGGGCGAGGAGGCTCTTAAGTGGGTCGAGGACCACGGCGGCCACGGCATTGTGCTCGCCGGCCGTCCCTACCATAACGACCCCGAGATCAACCACGCCCTGCCCGAGCTTATCTCGAGCTTTGGCTTTGCGGTCTTTACCGAGGATTCGCTCGCGCACCTGGTAAAGCCCGAGCGTCCGATTCGCGTCGTCGACCAGTGGATGTACCACAGCCGCCTGTACGCCGTCGCCCGCTTTGTGACGATGCGCAACGACCTGGACCTGATCCAGCTCAACTCCTTCGGCTGCGGTCTCGATGCCCTGACTACCGACCAGGTGCAGGAAATCCTTGAGGCCAGCGGCAAGATCTACACCGTGCTCAAGATTGACGAGGTGTCCAACTTGGGCGCCGCGCGTATCCGTATTCGCTCGCTCATGGCAGCGCTCAAGGACCAGGAGGCCGAGCGCTTGGCCGAGGCCACGGCCGCGGGCGAGGCCTACGAGCAGGGCGATGCCGCGCCGGTGGCGCCCTCCACGGATGCCCCCGCGTTCGCGAGCCGCAAGTACACGTTCGAGGCGCAGCGCAAGAGTGCTTCGACCGCATGGCCCAAGGTGCCCTTTACCGAGCAGATGCGTGACGAGGGCTATACCATCCTGTGCCCGCAGATGGCGCCGATCCACTTTGACCTGGTCAAAGAGGTGTTCCGCGGTGCCGGCTACAACTTGGAGCTGCTGCCCTCAACCGATCACGACGCCGTCGAGGCCGGCCTGCGCTACGTGAACAATGACATTTGCTACCCGTCGATCCTGGTAACGGGCCAGATCATGGAGGCCATCGAGAGCGGTCGTTACGACCTGTCCAAGACGGCCGTGGTCATCAGCCAGACCGGCGGCGGTTGCCGTGCCACCAACTACATCGCGCTCATCCGCAAGGCGCTGCGCGAGAGTGGCCACCCCGAGATCCCGGTGATCTCGCTTTCGGCCGTGGCGCTCGGCGAGGACAACCCCGGCTTCAAGATTACGCCGGCGCTGCTTAAGCAGGCCGTGTACGCGGTGCTCTTTGGTGACGTCATGATGCAGATGCTCTACCGCTGCCGCCCGTACGAGGCCACGCCCGGCGCTGCCAACGCACTCTACGAGGAGTACATGGCGCGCG
>USDE01000082.1 GCA_900553345.1 uncultured Collinsella sp. | reverse complement strand
CCCGAGGCGTTGGTAAAGAGCATCGGCTGAATACCAAACTCGATTGCCGCGCACAGGGCCGCCAGGCACAGACCGACCCAGCCGCTCACGATGGCAGAAACCGAGGTGCCCCAGCTCTTGTCGTACAGACGGCTGTTGAGCGCACGGAACACGATAGCAGCGACAAACGGCAGCACAAAGGCCATGTTAAAGCAGTTGGCGCCAAACGACAGAACGCCGCCGTCGCCAAATAGCAGCGCCTGCAGCGCCAGCGCGACCGAGACAGCGATAGCCGCGGCCTCGGGGCCCAGCAGCAACGCGATGAGTGCGCCGCCGACGGCGTGGCCTGTGGTGCCGCCGGGCAGCGGCACGTTGAACATCATGAGCAAGAAGGAAAATGCGGCGCAGATGCCCAGGAAAGCCATGTGCTCGCGATCGAGCGTGGCGCGCACCTTCTTGATGCAGTGGACCCAAACGGGCACCATTGCCACCGCCATGACGGCATCGGTCTGCGGGGACAGATAATTATCTGGAATGTGCATGTACGCCTCCCGGTTGTCGGCGCACGGAATTGCAACGCCGCTTAAATCACCTTGCCAGTGTTACGTATTGTCAAATTCGTAACACGCCGCGGGCTATCATAGCAAAACGGCGCACTGCCGACAAAGCAGCACGCCGTTATGTAATGCGCGTGTCATATATGCAGGCTCAGCAGTGCTTTATACCGAGCATGGCAGTCACGTAGAGCTCGGCGGCAGCCACCGCTGGCCCATACCCAGTGCAGGACCTAGCCGCGGACCTCGCCGTTCACGCCCTTGCACACCTTGGTGACGATCTTCTGGTGCGCCTTCTCGACCTCCTCGCTGGTGAGCGTGTGGTCGTCTGAGCGATACGTAAGCGCAAAAGCCATGGACTTCTTGCCCACGCCCACGCGGACCGGATCGCGGTAGACGTCGAACAGGCGCACGCCCTCGAGCAGCTTGCCGCCGGCGCTGGTAATGCGGCGCTCAAGATCCTCACAGGTCACGGTGTTGTCGACCACGATAGCAAGGTCGTGCTCAACAGCCGGGTACTGCGAGAACTCGCGGTAGTTCTCCTGGTTGCGGGCTCCCTTGATCAGCTTGTCCAGGTCGAGCTCAAAGGCAACGACAACCTCATCGATGCCCATGGCTTCGCGCGCCTTGGGGTGAATCTCGCCGACCCAACCCAGCACGGTGCCGCCGGACAGAACCTCGGCCGCACGACCAGGCTGCAAGAAAGCGTAGCCCTCGTCCTCGGCGGGACGGAAGCGAACCTTCTCGATGCGCAGCTGGGTGAGCAGCTCCTCGACGATGCCCTTGCCAAAGAAGAAGCGCAGCTTGCGGTACTTCATGCTCCAAGACTGCTCGCTCCACTGGCCCGAGAGCACACCCGCCACGGACTTGGTCTCCTTGGGCAGGCTGGCGTTCTCACGGCCGTGGAACAGGCTGCCGACCTCGTACAGGTGCACGTTGGGCGTGCCGTGGGCCTCGTTATAGGCCACAGACTGCAGCAGGCCCGGCAGCAGCGAGCGGCGCATCTCGGTCTGCTCGGCCACCAGCGGATTCATGAGCACCACGGGGCAGCCGCGGCCCTCGGTGAACATACCGATCTTCTCCAGGTCGCCCGGGGCGGCAAAGCCAAAGGTCGTGGTCTCGTTGAGGCCGCAGGCGCGCAGGATCTCGCCGACCTTGCGGGTGAGCTTCTGCTCGCGGGTCAGACCGCCGATGTGGTTCTTGGCAGCCGGGATGGTCGCCGTCACGCGGCCCATACCCCACAGGCGCAGGACCTCCTCAATCAGATCGATCTCGCGCGGCAGGTCGGGACGGAAACTCGGCGGGGTGACCATAAAGTCCTCGCCGTCGCGCTCGACGGTGCAGCCCAGGCGAGTGAGCGAGCGCTCGATAAAGTCGGGCTCGATGTCGGCGCCGCAGATGGCGTGCACGCGGGCCAGGCGCAGCTTGATGCTGTCGATGGTCTTGGGCGCGGGGAAAACGTCGACATAGCCGGGAGCGACCTCGCCGCCAGCGATCTCCTCGATGAGCGCGCAGGTAACGTTGGCGACATCCACGCAGCCGGTCTCATCGACTTGGCGCTCAAAGCGAATGGAAGCATCCGAGATCAGCGACAGGTCGCGGCTGGTGTGCGAGGTGCGACCGGCGTTGAAGCAGGCGCTCTCGACCATCACGTCGACGGTGTCGTCCTCGATCTCGGAATCCATGCCGCCCATAACGCCGGCCAGCGCCACGGGACGCTCGCCGTCGGTGATGAGGCCCATGCCGGCGTCGAGCACGCGCTCCTCGCCGTCGAGGGTCGTAAACTTCTCGTCCTGCTGGGCAGCGCGGACCACCACGCGGCGACGGCCATCGCGCTCGGCAAAGGTATCGAGGTCAAAGGCGTGCAGCGGCTGACCGGTGAGCATCATCACGTAGTTGGTGATGTCGACGATGTTGTTGTGCGGGCGCACGCCCAGGGCGTTGAGGCGCTTGACCATCCAGTCGGGCGACGGGCCGACCTTCACGTTGCGCACGATGCGGGCGACATAGCGGTCGCACAGGCCCTCGTCGGCGATCTCGACGGAAAGCTCGTCGTCGGTCGCGCGGCCGGTCTCGGCTTTGATGGCGGGCAGCTCAACGTGGAAATCGCGATCGAAGATGGCGCCGGTCTCGCGGGCCATGCAGATCATGGACAGGCAGTCGGGACGGTTGGGCGTGATCTCGCAGTCGAGCACGGTGTCGCTCGAGCCCACGTACTCGGCAAACGGCATGCCGCAGGGCGTGTCCTCGGGCAGGATCATGATGCCGGAGTGGTCGCCGCCCAGGCCGAGCTCGCGCGCGGAGCAGTTCATGCCCATGGACACGACGCCGCGAAGCTTGCTCTTCTTGATTTTGACGTCGCCGGGCAGGACAGCACCGATCATGGCCGTGACGATGTGGTCGCCGGCCTCGAAGTTCTGTGCGCCGCAGACGATCTGCAGCGGAGCGGGGTTGCCGTCGGCGTCGAGGTTCTTGTCGCCCACGTCGACCGAGCACACATACATGTGGTCACTATCGGGGTGCGGGGCCTTGGTGAGCACCTTGGCGGTCACCACGTGGTCGAAAGACTCGCCCACGGTGTCGATCGCCTCGACCTCGGTGCCGGTACGGATATATTCGTCCGAAAGGGTCTTGGGATCCTCCGGAATATCGATCATGGTCTTGAGCCAGTCGTAAGAAACGCGCATCTAACTGGTCTCCTTTCATAAATGCGGCTTTGAGCCGGAAACTGCAACTAAGAAGAAAGCGTTCTAGAACTGGTTGAGGAAACGCATGTCACCAGTCATCAATGTGCGCAGGTCGGGCAGGTCGTAGCGCAGGGCCGCGACGCGCTCGGCGCCAATGCCAAAGGCGAAGCCGGTGTACTTCTCGGGGTCGATGCCGCAGTTGATGAGGACGTTGGGGTCGACCATGCCGCAGCCCAGGATCTCGATCCAGCCGCTGTGCTTGCAGAAGTTGCAGCCCTTGCCGCCGCACACGTGGCAGCTTACGTCCACCTCGCAGCTGGGCTCGGTGAAGGGGAAGAAGTGCGGGCGGTAGCGCGTCTTGCGGTCCTCGCCAAACATGCACTTAACAAAGTAGTCGAGCGTGCCCTTCAGGTCGCCGAAGGTGATTCCCTCGTCGACAACCAGGCCCTCAATCTGATTGAACTGCGGCAGGTGGCAGGCGTCGGCCGTGTCGGGACGGTAGACGGTGCCCGGGCAGATCATGTAGATAGGCGGCTTCTGCGACTCCATGGTGTGAATCTGCACGCCCGAGGTCTGGGTGCGCAGCAGCACGTCGGACTCGCCGTGGGCGTGGGCCTCGGGGTGAGCGACGCTACCGGGGTTGTTGTCGACCACATAGAACGTGTCGCGGGCCGAGCGGCTCGGGTGATCCATGGGGGCGTTGAGCGCGGTGAAGTTGTAGTAGGAGGTGTCGACCATGGGGCCGGACTCGACGGTGTAGCCGATGCCGCAGAAGATGTCCTCGGCCTCCTCGATAATCTGCTTGATCAGGTGCTGGTGACCGATCTGCGGACGGATGCCCGGCAGCGTGATATCGACGGCCTCGTGCTCAAGCGCGTGCTTGAGGGCGGCGGCCTTCATCTCGGTCGTGCGCTCGTCGAGCATGCCCTCAATCAGCTGGCGCATCTCGTTGGCGCGCTTGCCCATAACGGGGCGATCCTCGGGGGCGAGCTTGCCCATCATGCGCATCAGGCCGGTAATACGACCCTTGCGGCCGAGCAGCTCAACGCGCGCAGCCTCGAGCTTGGCGGCGTCGTCGGCGCCGGCGACGAGCTCCTTGGCCTCTTCCTCGAGTTTGACCAGATCATCAATCAGACTCATGTCTTCCCTTTCGTCTCTCGCGCATCCACTTGCCGCGGCGGCTGATGCCGCCCGACGCTGCGGATGTGCGGCCCGGTTCGGTAACAAAAAACCGTCCTCGGGCATGTGCATTGCCCAAGGACGGTTGAATTCCGCGGTACCACCTTGTTTGACCCGGCGGATGTCTAGCCCGCCGTGCCCACTCTGCGCCCCTTGTCGCGAGGCTCACGGCTTCCCTACTGGGGCTTCGCCGCCGCTGGCCGCGCGCCCGTTGAGGTCGCTGCTCGGGAGTGAACGCTTGGCCCTTGCCACCGCAGGAAGGCTTGCAGCCCATGACCTTCCCTCTCTTGCCGGCGACGCGGCGGGCAAAACCCTCTCCGTCAACGCATTGGGCTATAGGATAACACATTCTGCGAGCGTATCGCCGCGTTCCGTTTTGTTCGCGCTGGGTACAAGACGGGTAGCTGTGCAAACTGGCTGCGCGCCCACGCCGGGCGCCCGGCCTGCGAGATCAAGGATATGGTATGGGAAAGAAGTTCGATAAGAAGGCCAAGGCCGCCGTGGCAAAAGCCTCCAAGGACATCAAGGCCGAAAAAGCCGTCAAGAAGTTCCGCAAGCTCGAGGGCAAACTGTGGACCCGCGAGTACCTGCTCAAGATTGCCGAGTTCGATGGCGCGACCATCGCCCCCGCCAACGGCGCCGCCGCCCGCGCCGATGCCATGGGCACGCTCGCCGGCGAGCATCACAAGCTCCTAACCAGCGAAAAGTCCGTTGAGCTCGTGCGCTTGCTGGCACGCGAGACAGTTGTGGGCGTCAAAATCGACGACCCGCAGCTGCTCGACGAGATCCGCGTGCTCGGCCGCGACCAGCGCGAGGCCAGCGCCATCCCCACCGAGGAGGCCGAGGCCTGGACCAGGCTCACCTGCGAGGCCGACGCCGTGTGGCACAAAGCCAAGGCGGCCAACGACTGGACGAGCTTTGAGCCCTATGTGGATAGAATCGTCGGACAGCTTAAGCACCAGGCCGAGCTCATGGACCCCAAGCGCGACCCGTACGACGTATGGCTCGACCAGTACGAGCGCGGCCTTTCCACCAAGAGCTTTGACGCGTTTTGCGACGAGGTCAAGGCCGCGGTCGTGCCGCTCGTACACGCGATTGGCGAGCGCGGCCAGCAGCCCGCCGCCGACTTTTTGCATGCACGCGTGCCCGAGGCTGCCCAGCGCGCCATGAGCTTCGACCTTATGAAGCTCGTCGGCCTGGACCTGGACGACACCACGCTCGCCTTTACCGAGCATCCGTTTAGCGAGGGCTTCTCGGTGGGCGACGCGCGCATCGCCACGCACATCTACGAGGACGATTGCATCTCCAACGTCTACAGCATCATCCACGAGGCCGGCCACGCCATGTACGAGCTGGGCGTGAATCCCGCTTACGCGCGCACCTGTCTTGAGGGCGGCACCTCCATGGGCATCCACGAGAGCCAGAGCCGTTTCTTTGAGAACACCGTGGGCCGCAGCCGTGGCTTTATGGGCCCGCTGCTCGAGGTGCTGCGCCGTCACGCGCCCGAGGTCTATGGCAATGTGGATGAGGACACGCTCTACCGCGCCGTGAACATTGCGCAGCCGTCGCTGATCCGCACCGAGGCCGACGAGCTCACCTATCCGCTGCACATTATGGTGCGCTACGAGATTGAGCGCATGCTGTTCGCCGGCGAGGCCACAGCCAAGGATATCCCCGCGCTTTGGAACCGTTTTATGGACGAGTACTTGGGCATTCCGGTTCCCGACGACACGCGCGGCTGCCTCCAGGATACGCACTGGAGCGGCGGCTCGTTTGGCTACTTCCCCACGTATGCGCTGGGCAGCGCCTACGATGCGATGTTTGTGCCCGCCATGTGCCGCGACGGCGTCGACCTTACCGGCGCCTGTGCGAGCGGCGACCTGGCACCCGTCCGCGCGTGGCTGGGCGAGCACATTTGGCAGTGGGGCCGCGCCAAGGACGCGCCGGAGCTCATCAAGGGCGCCTGCGGCATGGCGTTCGACGCCCGCTACTACTGCAGCTACCTGCAGGACAAGTTCACCACGCTGTACGAGCTGTAAGGATTGACCAGCACGCCATCGCCAACGCCAACTATGTTGACGCCGATGCCTTGGCAGTGTCAGCGAAAACAACCCCAAGCGAGCAAGGTGACGTGAAATCAAA
>USDE01000081.1 GCA_900553345.1 uncultured Collinsella sp. | reverse complement strand
CCTTTTCCTGACTGCTCTGTTTTTGATTCCCTTTACTCCGGTCTATTTGCTGCCCGTGTTCTATGTACTGCAGACGGTTGCTTACTCGTTATTTGCTCCAATTAAATACTCAATTTTTCAAAATGCTGTCGATTCTTCGATGCGCTGTTCACTGATTTCGGTCCAAAGCCAGATGGTGGCGGTGGGTGCCATCCTTTTCTATCTGTTCAATGCTGCGTTGAGCAGCATCGCGGGTATTCGAGTCATATCGCTTGTAGCGCTCGGGATATCTTCTTTGGTGTATATCCCCGCGCTATTTCGTCTTACAAGTCAAAGGCCGTGAGTATTTGGGCACCGATAACTTATATATCAACGCAATAAACCCGAGCGCGAGGGCGTTTGGGTTTATTATTGAAGCGTATGTAACCTGGCGGCGCCACACCGCCTGTTAGTAGGGAGACACATGAACGTTCTGGTCGTCAACGCAGGATCTTCGACCCTCAAGTATCAGGTCATCGATACCAAGTCCCACAAGGTGTCCGCAAAGGGCTCCTGCGAGCGCGTCTGCTTTACCGGCGGTACCTTCACCCACGCTGCCAACGGTTCCAAGAAAGTGACCGAGAACATCGAGTTCCCCGACCACAAAGTCGCCATCGAGGTCGTCCTGAAGGACCTCGAGGCCAACGGCGTCAAGATCGAGGGCATCGGCCACCGTATCGTTCAGGGCGGTTGGTACTTCGGCGATTCCTCCCTCGTCGACGAGGACGTCCTCGCCAAGATCCGCGAGGTCGCTCCGCTCGCCCCGCTGCACAACAACCCCGAGGCCAACGTTATTGAGTACTGCCTCGAGCAGTATCCCGACCTGCCCAACGTCACGGTCTACGACACTGCTTTCCACTTCAATATGCCCGAGGTCGCCAAGACCTACGCCCTGCCCAAGGACGTCTGCGACAAGCTGCACATCCGTAAGTACGGCGCCCACGGCACCAGCTACCGCTACATCTCCAAGAAGGTTGCCGAGATGACCAACGGCGAGGCCCGCAAGGTCGTCGTGTGCCACATCGGTTCCGGCGCTTCCCTGTGCGCCATCGAGGACGGCAAGTGCATGGACACCACCATGGGCTTGACGCCGCTCGACGGTGTCATGATGGGCACCCGCTGCGGTTCCATCGACCCTGCTACCGTGTGCTACCTGCAGCGCGAAGGTGGCTACACCTTCGACGAGGTCGACGAGATGATGAACAAGAAGTCCGGCCTTTTGGCTGTGACCGGCGGCAAGACCAACGACTGCCGCAACGTTGAGGAGCTCGCCGCTGCCGGTGACCCCGAGGCTCAGCTCGCCTTCGATATGTTCGTCTACAAGATTGCCGCCAAGGCCGCCGAGATGGCCACTTCCATGTGCGGCATGGACACCCTGGTCTTTACCGCCGGCATCGGCGAGCACGCTCCGGCTGTCCGCGCTGGCGTGGCCGACCGTCTGGCCTTTATGGGCGTCAAGATGGACCATGCCCGCAACGCCTTGCGCGGCGACGGCGCTTGGTGCCTGTCCGCCAAGGATTCCAAGGTCAAGATCTTCGTCATCCCCACGGATGAGGAGTTCATGATCGCCTCCGACGTCGAGCGCATCGTCAGCGGTAAGTAATTGATGCAAGGGGAGGGGACTGGATGGCATTGTGCCGTTCAGCCCCCTTTTATGCTCTTTGGGCGAAGAGTTTAATAGATATTTATTGAATTCTGATAACTTCTTATTAAGGGTACGGCCGCCTTATAGGTTTGCCGACCGTACTGTAATCACGAAGGAGTCTCATGAACGTACTTGTTGTCAACGCCGGCAGCTCGAGCCTTAAATATCAGCTTTTGGATACCGATACCCGCGAGGTTTTCGCCAAGGGCAACTGTGAGCGTATCGGATCGGACATGGGCATCTTTGGCCACTCCGAGAACGGTGGTGCCAAGCAGACCGAGGAGATTCCTTTTCCCGATCATCGCAGCGCCATTGCTCGCGTGCTCGAGGAGCTCGAGAAGACCGACTTTACGATCGATGGCATTGGGCATCGCATCGTTCAGGGCGGTTGGCACTTCGATGATTCCGCGGTCGTCGACGATGAGGTCATGGCTAAGATCCTTGAGGTGGCCCCGCTCGCCCCGCTGCACAATTATGGCGAGGCCGCGGCAATCGAGTATTGCCGCGAGAAGTATCCGGAGCTGCCCAACGTCGCCGTCTTCGATACCTCGTTCCACATGACCATGCCCGAGGTCGCCTACACCTACGCGCTGCCCAAGGACGTGTGCGACAAGTACCACGTGCGAAAGTACGGTGCCCACGGTACGAGCCACCGTTACGAGTGGATGATGGCCAAGGAGATCCTGGGCTCGCGTTGCCACCGTCTGCTTTCGTGCCATCTGGGCAACGGTGCTTCGCTCGCCGCTATTGAGGACGGCGTTTGCCGCGACACCACGATGGGCCTCACGCCGCTTGACGGTCTGATGATGGGTACCCGCTGCGGTTCCATTGACCCGGCTACCGTGTGCTACCTGCAGCGCGAGGGCGGCTACAGCTACCAGGAAGTCGACGACATGATGAACAAGCAGTCCGGTCTGCTTGCCATCTCGGGCATCTCCAACGATGCCCGCGACATCCGTACGCGCGCCTCCGAGGGAGACGAGCGCTGCCTGCTCGCCTTCGATATGTTCGCCTACAAGGCCATGCAGCAGGCCGGTTCCATGATCGCTTCCATGGCGGGCGTGGACACCATCACCTTTACCGCCGGCATCGGCGAGAACGACTGGTCGATCCGCAAGGCTTTCTGCGACTGCTTCGAGTGGCTGGGCGTACGCATCGACAACAACAAGAACCGCGAGGCCGTGGGCAACGGCCCGCAGGTCATCAGCGCCGCCGGCTCTTCCGTCACGGTCATGGTCATCCCCACCGACGAGGAATACATGATCGCCCACGACGTCGAGCGCCTGACCAAGAACAACTAACGCGCGCATTTGCAAGTAAACGAAAGGCCTCCAGAGCAACAGCTCCGGAGGCCTTTTTACTAGCATACGGAAATTCCAGTCCCAAAGTGATCATCGCCGGCAACGCCTGCGCTTCCAGCAACGGCACCCATCCGTTCAGATCTTCAGCCCCAGCTCGTAGCCAAGCCGCCGTCCACCCTCCAGATTCCCTGATTGCTACGTGGCGGCAGGGACCCTACAGGGTAAAGCTCTGAAAACTTTCCGCAGGACGGAGGAAGCCCCCGCCGCACGTAGTGCGCAGCGGGGGCTTCCGACATGTCCGAGGACGATTGTGGGGCTAACGGGCAGGGGCCCGCCGAACCAAGTTAGGCAGCCGGGCAGATCTTCTTGAAGAGCTCGATGACGTCGTCGAGCGTCGCCTCGCGCGGGTTACCCGGGAAACAAGCGTCGGCCATGGCGTCCTTGGCCAGGACCTCGATCTCGTCAGCCTTCATGGCCTCGCAGACGTGCGGGATATTCACGTCGGCGGAAAGCTGCTTGACGGCGGCGATAGCGGCGTCGGCAGCCTCGTCGGTGCTCATGCCCGTGGTGTCAACGCCCATGGCGACGGCAACCTTGGCCAGACGCTCGGCGCAAACCGGCTTGTTGAACTCCATGGCGATCGGCAGCAGCATGGCGCAAGCGACGCCGTGCGGGGTGTCGTAGTGAGCGGACAGGGTGTGAGCCATGGCGTGGTCGATGCCCAGGCCAACATTGGAGAAGCCCATGCCGGCGACATACTGGCCAAGAGCCATGCCCTCGCGGCCGGAGCCGGGCTGACCGGACTTGGCCTCGGCGACAGAGTCGCGCAGGTTCTCGCTGATCAGCTTAATAGCCTCAAAGTGGAACATGTCGGAGAGCTCCCAAGCGCCCTTGGTGGTGTAGCCCTCGATGGCGTGGGTCAGAGCGTCCATGCCAGTGGAAGCGGTCAGGCCGGCAGGCATGGAAGCCATCATGTCGGGATCGACGACAGCAACCTCGGGGGCATCGTTGGTGTCGACGCACACGAACTTGCGGACCTTCTCGGGGTCGGTGATGACGTAGTTGATGGTCACCTCAGCGGCGGTACCGGCGGTCGTCGGCACGGCGATGGTGAACACGGCGTGGTTCTTAGTGGGAGCAACGCCCTCGAGGCTGCGGACATCGGCGAACTCGGGGTTGTTGATAATAATGCCGATGGCCTTAGCGGTGTCCATGGAGGAGCCGCCACCAATGGTCACGATAGCGTCAGCCTCGGCGGCCTTGAAGGCCTCGACGCCGTCCTTGACGTTCTGAATCGTGGGGTTGGGCTTGATCTCGGAGTAGAGGCTCCAAGCGATGCCGGCGGCGTCGAGCTCGTCGGTCACCTTAGCGGTAACGCCAAACTTGACCAGATCGGGGTCGGAGCAGACGAAGATCTTCTTGTAGCCGCGACGCTGGAGCTCGCCGGGGATCTCCTTGATGGCGCCGGAACCATGATAAGAGATGGTATTGAGAACGAAACGATTAGCCATTGATAGCCTCCCATCGTGTGCGGGGCATCCATTACGCCCCACGCTATGAGTCCCATCCTAACGCTTTTGAAACAAAAAACGCGTGAGAACGTCAAACTATTTAAAGCGTTTCAACAGACGATGAAAAATATTGCGGCAAAGGGACAGCCCCTTTGCCGCATTCGGTTACTTTCGGCAGCCCTCTTTCCAAGCCTCGGCCGCAACCTTCCAGCGTAAGCGCAAGTCGCGCTCGCGGTCGATGAACATGATGGCAAACGCGACAAACAGCAGCAAGCTCGCCACGACGATGGCGTGCAGGCCCATGCGCTCAATACACCAGTTGCCCAACACGGCGCCAAACACAAAGGTAAAGATCACGCCAAAGTACAGCAGGCCGTTTTCCAAAAAGCCGCGCCTGTGGGTGATGATGTAATCGTCCACGTTTTGCAGCGCGTTGCGCAAGTTGCCGATGCACATGGTCGTAGCGATGCCGTGACCGTGGATCTTGCGGAAGCTCTCGACCTGCATGCCGCAGGCAAACGAGGTAAGGCAGTTGGCGAGCAGGTTGTAACCGCCACCGGGGATAAAGCTCACGCCCAGCAAGATGACGGCTTCAAAGAACACCGTCACCTGACGCCAGTGGATCACGCTGCCAAACCGCTCGTGCACCAGGTCGGCAAGCATAATGCCCACGGCAAACGACACCACGGGGAAGAAATAGCGCCCCGCCAGCGCCCAGTTGCCCTCCGAGATGCTCACGCCCACCAGCAAGATGTTGCCCGTCTGCGCGTTGGCGAAAACATGGTCGCGCCCAATGTACGAATACACGTCCATAAAGCCACCGGCGAGCGCCAAGATGATGCCCAGCTCAATAGACTCCGATATCTGTTTGGCACGCTGCATCGTCGTGCATCCTCCTTGTTGACGACTCTCTCGTGCGTTGGCGGAAATATAGCCGCCGTTCATACTGTAACCCATTGACAACATGGCGTGCGCGCGAGACGGGTTCTCCAACGCGCAGATACACAGTCTGGAAACAAACGACTGGCTCAGCGACGCTCTCACTCACCAGCTCATGTACTCCCCCAGTCTTTTTAGCCCCGCCCCAAAAAGACTGGTTACAATTACGTGCAGCATACAGACACCGGGAGGGATCGTGGCAAAAAAGCCTCAGCACGCTCAGAACAACCAGCGCAGTCAGCAGGGCAAACAGGGCCAGCAGCAAAAGCGCGGCGGCAAGGCGCAGGCCACGGTCGCCCGCGCCAAGCATTCCCAAGCGACGCCCGCCCGCCCCTGGCGCCCGGGCCGCGATAAATTCCTCCCCGTCAGTCGAGCCGACATGGATGCACGCGGCTGGGACCAGTGCGACTTTGTCTACATCTGCGGCGACGCCTATGTGGACCATCCCAGCTTTGGCATGGCCATCATCAGCCGCGTACTCGACGCGCACGGCTACAAGGTGGGCATCATCTGCCAACCCAACTGGACCGACCCCGCCAGCATCACCGTGCTCGGCGAGCCGCGCTTGGGCTTTCTCGTCAGTGCCGGCAACATGGACTCCATGGTCAACCACTATTCGGTGACCAAGCATCGCCGCCACACCGACGCCTACACGCCTGGCGGCGAGGAGGGGCGCCGTCCCAATCGCGCCGTCACGGTCTACGGCAACCTCATCCGCCAGACGTTTAAGGACGCTCCCATCATCATCGGCGGCATCGAGGCGAGCCTGCGCCGTCTGGCCCACTACGACTACTGGCAGGACAAGCTTAAGCGCTCGGTACTGCTCGACTCGGGCGCCGACATCCTCATCTACGGCATGGGCGAGCACGCGATTGTCGAGATCGCCGACGCACTCGACGCGGGGCTGCCCGTCGATCAGATCACCTATATCAACGGCACCGTTTACCGCACGGGTTCGCTCGACGAGGTCTACGACTACGACCTGCTGCCCAGCTGGGACGACCTTGCCGCCGACAAGCTCAACTACGCCCGCAGCTTTAACGTGCAGCAGCAGAATATGGACCCCATCACCGGGCATCGCCTGGTAGAGCCATATCCCAACAGCGTGTACGTGGTGCAGAACCCGCCGTCGGCAACACTCACCACCGACGAGATG
>USDE01000080.1 GCA_900553345.1 uncultured Collinsella sp. | reverse complement strand
ACAGGGGGTATGTGGCAGAAGTTAGGCCATGAGCAGGCCGGTCTCCGCGACGTTCTTGTACCAGTACGCGCTCGCCTTGGGATAGCGCTTCTGGGTCTCGAAGTCGATGTAGAACAGGCCGTAGCGCTTGTTGTAGCCGTTGGTCCAGGAGAACTGGTCCTGCAGCGACCACACAAAGTAGCCGTCGACGTTCACGCCGCCGTCGATGGCCTTGAGGATCCACGCGAGATGCTGGCGCATGTAGTCGATGCGAGGGGCGTCGTCGATAAAGCCGTCCTCAAAGTCGTCCTTATAGCCCATGCCGTTCTCGGTGATGTAGATCTTTTTGTAGTTGGGGTAATCGTTCTTAATGCGAAGCAGCAGGTCGTACAGGCCCTCGGGATAGATGATCCAGTCCCAATCGGTGGTGGGAACGCCTTCGCGCACGCATGACTCGCCCACGCCCTTGAGGAACCAGCGCGAGGAGCCCTTGTCGCCGGTGCCATTGTGGTTGATGTCGTTTTCGCCCTCGGCGGCACGCAGGAACTGGCACTTGTAGGTGTTGACGCCCAGGCAATCGTTGTAGGGGAGCGCGGCGGTCAGCGCGGCGATGTCCTCGTCGCGGACGTCGAGCTCGCCGCCGGCGATATGGGCCAGCTTGGTCGCAGCCTCCATGGTGTCGGCTGCATAGTGGCCGCGGAAAGTGGCGTCGAGCACCCAGCGGTTGTTGATGACGTCGGCCATGCGAGCTGCCTCGCAATCGGCGGCGTTGTTGGGGTCGAGGGGATACTTGGGCTCCAGGTTCTGGACAATGCCGATCTCGCCCTCAAAGCCGCCCTCATGGAAGGCGACGACAGCCTTGGCGTGGGCTACCATCATGTTGTGCATGAGCTGGAAGGCCTTGTCCAGGCGGTACTTCTCGCCGTGCGGCCAGTTGCCGACGATAAAGCTGCCCTCGGCGGTTGCGGGAATCTCGTTAAACGTGAACCAGTGCTTGACCTCGGTGAACTCGGCAAAGCAGAACTTGGCGTACTCGACAAAGGCGTCGATCGTCGTGCGCGTCAGGAAACCCTCGCCGCCGTTCTGGTAAAAGGCCTCGGGCGTATCAAAGTGATCGAGCGTGACATAGGGGATAACGCCAGCTTTGTTGCAGGCGGCGAAAAGCTCGTGATAGAAAGCGACACCCTCGGGGTTAATCTCGCCGGTGCCACTGGGGAAGATGCGGCTCCAAGCGATGGAGACGCGAATGCCGTTAATGCCAAAGCGCTGGCACAAATCGATATCGACCGGATATTTGTTGTAGAAGTCGCTTGCAGGATCGGGGGAGAAGCGACCCTGAGCTGCCAGGAAATCGTCCCAGGGCACTTTGCCCTTGCCGTGCGTGCGGGTCTCGCCCTCAACCTGGTAAGCGGCGGTGGCGCCGCCAAACACAAAGCCGTCGGGGAACTGCATGGGGTTGTTCATAAGTCATCCTTTCTGTGGGATACGAATAGGGAGAGGTGCCCGAACTGGGGATCCGGGCACCAACAGAGGGAGGAACTAGTCGAGGTTCTCGCGGAGCCACTTGATGGCGCCGGCGGGGTCGCGGGTAAGGTCGATATATTCCTTGCCGCGCGGGGCGAGCAGCTTAATGCCCAGACGATCGGTGTCGGCCTTCATGTCGTTGTAGTAGCTACGAACCTGCGGGGCGAGCACGATGACGTCGTACTGATCCATGATGGCAGTGTGCTGGCCATAAGCACCGGCAGAGGAAGCGATGTTCTCTCCGGTCTGTGCGGCACCTTCCTTGATGGCGTTGGCAAGCATGGCAGAGGTGCCGGCGCCGGCGCACAGGACGAGGACCTTCAGGCCATCGACATCCTTCTTGGCGGATGCATCGGCAGCGGGCTCGGGCTGATCGGCGACAGGCTTGCTGTCGGCGGCGGCAACGGTCGTCTCGACGGAAGCGGTGGCCTGCTCGGCAGCGGGCGTAGAGGCGTTGGCGGCGACGGAAGCGGCACCATTGGACTCGAGACCCAGCTCGGCGGCGCGCTCGGCCTCCTGGTCACAGAGCAGTTTATCGTATGCCTTCAAGAACGGCAGGTAGATGATGGCGTCCAGCAAGATGATGATCGCGACAAACACCAGGGCGATAAGCTGGAAGTTCGTGGTGATGAAGATGCCGATGGGGGCAGGGGTGGCCCAAGGCACCACGAAGGAGAAGCCGTTCATGCCCACGTTATCGATAAAGAACTTGGCAACACTTACGTTGACGCAGCCGGCGGCAACAAAGGGGACGAGCATGTAGGGGTTAAGGATCATCGGCGCGCCAAAGAGCAGCGGTTCGTTGACGGCGAAGGCAACAGGAACAATCGAGGCCTTACCGACGGCTTTGAGCTGCTTGGACTTCATAAAGAGAATCAGCAGAAGCGGCACGATGAACGTGGCGCCGGTGCCGCCGAACTCACCCACGAGCGACATGTTAAAGGTGAGGGAGTGGGCGGGGTGGCCGCCTGCCAGCAGAACCTGCAGGTTCTCGGCCTGGTTGGCAAGACGGATGGGGTCGATGCCCGGCTGGACGATCGAGGGACCGTGGACGCCGATGAACCAGAAGAACGCGGTGGCTGCCTGGATAAGGATAAGGCCAGGATAGGTTTCTGCAGCGGTAAAGAGCGGGGAAAGCAGTTTAATAAGCAGCTCAGAGAACGGAACGCCCATGAGGTTACGCACGACGACATCGATGATGCCGCAGATGATGACGGCGCCGCCAAAGGGGATGATGTCGCGGAAGTTCTGAGCGATGGCGCCCGGGACCTCCTTGGGCAGCTTAATGGTCAGATCGCGCGAGACGCAGAATTTGTAGACCCACACGGTGATGAACGCGGCGATATAGGCCGAGAACAGACCGCGCGTGCCCATGCTGGTGCAATCGAAGACCGAAAGTTCGGAGCCGTTGAACTTGGTGGTGAACTGCGTGACTGCGAGCAGCAGCATGCTGCACTGGGCGGCCACCATGGTGGAACCGTCGTTGAGCACTTTGCCGGCGGGCATGCGACGGTTCATGGAAGCCGTGAAGTTCTTGGCAGTGGTGCCGGCAACCATGATGCCCATAACGCCCATGGTGAAGTTGTACAGCTTGTTGCACCAGTCGATAAGCGGCTGGGGCAGCGTGATGCCGACTACGCCGGGAAGGGTGGCGATCAGCAGGAAGATCGAAGAGGTGAGGACGATGGGCATGCACCCAAGGAATCCGTCCTTAATGGCCTGGAGGTAGATGTTCCTCGAGATCTTCTCAAAGAACGGTTGATGCTTTTCGAGCATCTTTACGATGGCGTCCATAGAGCTCCTTTGCTACTTAATGCGCGACGCATGTGGATGGAACTGGTCGTCGATGGATGGTCAGGACTGCCCGGAAACCTTCCTGCTTAAGGAAGGAATTGCGAAATGACAACGTAGGACATTTCGTTAATGACAACGTAAGACATTTTTGGAAGAGCAACAAGGATTTACGGGTGAACGGTCGATATTGTCCGATAAACGGCTGATTTGTCAGTCGGGCAGGTAGTGTATGCTAGAACACAAAAAACAAGCGATGCAAAACCGACTGGAGAAGTAGTGGCAACGATGGACAAGAAAAATGTCTCAATGAACGATGTGGCGATTGCCGCAGGTGTTTCTCTCAAGACGGTGTCGCGTGTGATCAACGAGCCCGATAGCGTGCGAGAGTCGACACGCGATAGGGTCCATGCTGCCATGGAGACGCTTGGGTTCCGGGCGAACTTTGCCGCGCGTTCACTCAAGTTGGGCCGTTACGGGTGCATCGGCGTGGTGATGTTCCACTTGTCGGGCGGCGCCGTGGACATGATTGACGGTATCGCCGATGCCGCCGAAGAACGCGGCTTTGCGCTCACGATGATCAAAAAGCGGGCAGGGGAGAAGATGACCCTTGCCGACGCAGCGCGCAGGATGTCGCAGCTGCCTGTTGATGGCATGATCTTCAATCTGCGCCAGATGGTCGACGACTTTGATACGTTTGAGGCACCGAAGGACCTCAAGACGGTGATTATCACGCCGATGGAGCATCCTACCTGCTCTACCGTTAGTGACGATCAAGAGGGTGGTGCGCGCATGGCGTGCGAGTACTTCTTGGATCATGGTCACAAGAACGTGTATTTCGTTTCGGGTAAGAAAGAGTCGCTGTCGAGCCAGTGCCGTATGAAAGGTTGGCGTGCGGCACTCGAGGCGCGTGGCATTGAGCCGCCCGAACCTCTGCAAGGCGATTGGAATGCGGATAGTGGCTATGCCGCGGGCCTTGTGCTTGCCGATAAACCCGATTGCACGGCGGTCCTCGCTGCTAACGACTGCATGGCAAACGGCGTGATGGTGGCTCTACGTGACAAAGGGCTCAGTGTGCCCGACGACGTGTCCGTGATCGGCTTCGACGATGAGCTCTACAAGACGATTCCCAACTCGATTCTGACGTCGGTGAAGTTTCGCCACCGCGAGCTGGGCATCCGTGCGCTTAACGAGGTCGTTGCGGGTTTGGAAGCCCCGAGCTCCAGAAGTCGTACGCTTGTCTCGGGCGTGTTGGTCGAGCGTGCGAGCGTGCGGGATTTGCGGGCGTAGGCGTGCTCGGCTCGTTCATCTCAACCTGTAACAGGTAGGGCCGAAAATCTCAGCTAGATGTTACAGATTGAGATATTTCTGCTCGGGCGTTCTGTTTGTCTCGATCTGTAACAGCTTGGAGCGAAAAACTCAGCTAGATGTTACAGATTGAGACAAACGTGCGGTACGGTCTGCCCAAAAAAGGCCGGGGGCGGCGCGCCGTGTGACGTGCCGCCCCCGGCTGAGAAATGGGGACAGGTTATGTGGGCGGGTAACCCCGCAAGCCGCTAGTCCAGACGACGGGTCTGCGCTACGTGCTTGTACCAGTAGGCGCTTGCCTTGGGCGTGCGCTTCTGGGTTTCAAAGTCAACGTAGAAGAAGCCATAGCGCTTGTTGTATCCGTTGGTCCAGGAGAACTGGTCCTGCAGGCTCCACAGGAAGTAGCCGCCCACGTTGACGCCCACCTCCATGGCCTTGAGCAACCAGCGCAGGTGCTGCTCGATGTAGTCGATGCGCGGCTGGTCGTCCACAAAACCGTCCTTGTAGGGGTCCTTGTAGCCCATGCCGTTTTCTGTAATGAAGATCTGCTTATAGTTGGGGTAGCGCTGCTTAATGTAGACGAGCAGATCGAACAGGCCCTCGGGATAGATGATCCAGTCCCAGTCGGTGGTGGGGATGCCAGGCTTGTTCACATGCTCGCCAATACCCTTAACGCGCCAGCGGCCGGTGCCCTTCTCGCCCGTACCGTTGTGGTGCAGGTCGTTCTCGCCATCGTAAGCCTTCAAAAAACGGCACTGATAGTTGTTAACGCCCAGGTAGTCGTTGTAGAGCGCGGCCTCGCGCATAATTTCGAGGTCCTCGTCCAGAATCTCGATGGTGCCGCCCGAGACGGCAGCCAGGCGGTTGGCGCACTCCAAGGTGTCAGGCGCGTAGTCGCCGCGGAAA
Organism: uncultured Collinsella sp.; assembly: GCA_900553345.1. Classification (GTDB taxonomy): domain Bacteria; phylum Actinomycetota; class Coriobacteriia; order Coriobacteriales; family Coriobacteriaceae; genus Collinsella. The sequence continues at coordinate 1,078 of USDE01000080.1, read as the reverse complement.
GTGGCGTCGAGCAAGAACTGGTTCTGCAACACGTGCTCGTTATTAGCGGCTTTGATGTCGGCGGGGTCGTTCTCGTTGAGCGGGTACTTAAACTCCAACGACTGGATGACGCCGATCTTGCCCTTAAAACCGCCATTGTGGAAGGCCAGCACGGCCTTGGCGTGGGCGAGCATCATGTTGTGCTCGCACTGGAAGGCTTCGGCCAGATGCGCCTTGACGCCGCCGGGGAAGGTGCCCTCGATGTAGGTGTTGGAGGCGTCCGCCCAGATCTCGTTAAAGGTGAACCAATAGGTCACCTGGTCGGCGTACTCCTTAAAGCAGAAGGTGGCAAAGTCCACAAAGGCGTCGATGGTCTCGCGGTTGAGGAAGTCGCCCTTCTCAAAGAGGGGCAGCGGCGTGTCAAAGTGATGCAGCGTGACGAACGGTTCAACATGGTGCTTATGGCATTCGGCGAAGAGGTCGTGGTAGAACTGGACGCCCTCGGGGTTGATCTCGCCGGTGCCGTTGGGGAAGATGCGGCTCCAGGCGATGGAGAGGCGGATGCCGTTGATGCCAAACTCCTCGCACAGTTCCAGGTCGACGGGGTACTGGTTGTAGAAGTCCGAAGCGGGATCGGGGGAAAAGCGCCCCTGGGCCTCCAGGAAGTCGTCCCAGGCAACCTTGCCCTTACCGTGAGTGCGGGTCTCGCCCTCTACCTGGTAGGCAGCAGTGGCGCCGCCAAAGACAAAGTCCTCGGGAAACTGCGCAGGCGGGTTAGTGACGCTAGCAGGGTTAACGGACATGATGATCCAATCGTCTAAATCGAAGGGCCAGCCGGTCTTGGATGGTCGGCTGGCCCTGAGCGTTACTTACTTCGAGAGTTGCTCGCTTACGAAGGCGAGAGACTTGTCGCCGTTCTGGGAGAGCTCGATGTACTGCTTACCGCGGCAGGCGACGCACTTGTTGCCCACGCGCTCGCAGTCCTTCTGAAGGTCGGCCAGGTAGCTTGCGGCCTGCGGGGCCAGGACGACCAGGTCAAAGTCGGGGAGCATGTCAACGTGGTTGCCATAGGCCTCGGCAGCGGTCTCGAGGTTAATAC
>USDE01000079.1 GCA_900553345.1 uncultured Collinsella sp. | reverse complement strand
CGTGGGCGGGGCATTGCTTCAGGCATGCGGCCAGCGACCCTGTTGCTTTTACTTAAGCTCGGGCCAGTAACCCTTGTTGGCCTCGATCATGTCGTCGAGAACCTCCTTGGCGACCTTCATCGACGGCACGGTCTTGTTGAGCGTAAAGGCCTTGAGCGCCTTCTCGTACGAACCCTCGATCGTAGCCTCGACAATGAGCTTCTCGGAGTTCAGCTGCTGCATCATGAGGCCCTGCTGGAACAGCGGAATGTTGTCGCGGCTGATGACCTCGGGGCCGTTCTTGCCAATGTAGGCAGGCAGCTCGACCATAGCGTCGTAGGGCATGTTGGGGATGGCGCCCTTGTTCTCGCAAATGACCAGGAAGCGCTGCTTGGTGTCGTTCTTCAGAGCGATAGCCAGATCGGCAATCCAGTCGCCGTGGCTGCCCGCATAGAACGTGCTCTCGTCGATCTCGCCCGTCTTCTCGTAATGGTCGATACCATCAAAGAGGTTCTTCTCACGCGTCTCCTCAACCTCGTTAGCACGGGTGCGCTCGGGGTTGGAGTGCTCGACGAACTCCTTCTGCTGCAGGTAGTAGTTCAGATACGTGTTGGGCAGGTACTCCGGGAAGCACTCCATGATCTCGTACTCGCCCTTCCAGACGTAGTACCAGCTGCCCTTGGTGTGGCGGTTCTGCTCGGGGTGCTCGTCGACGGCCTCCTCGGGCTTCTTTGCCATGAGCGAGCCCATGCCCTTGAGGTAAGAGTCGGGCAGCAGAATCTCATGCTCCTTGATGTACTCGCGCAGCTGCGGGAGCACCTCCTCGCCCTTGTGGCGGATCGAGGTGAACCAACCAAAGTGGTTGAGGCCAAAGTAATCGTACTCGACATCCTTCTTGTCGATATCGAGCGCGGCGCAAACCACGTCGATGATCGCGATCGGCATGTCGCAGATGTTGATGATGCGAGCGTTGGGACGCAGCACGCGGCAGCCCTCGGAGACGATGGCGGCAGGGTTGGAGTAGTTGAGAATCCAGTAGTCCTTCTTGGCGTACTTCTCAACGTCATCGATCAGCTCGACCATGGGGAAGATGGTGCGCATGCCGTAGGCAAGGCCGCCGCAACCGCAAGTCTCCTGACCCACGCAGCCGTGACGCAGCGGAATCTTCTCGTCCTGCTCGCGCATGGCGTAGCCGCCCACGCGCATCTGGGCAAACACGAAGCTCGCGTCGGTAAAAGCCGTCTTTTTGTCGGTGGTCACCGTGAGCTTGATGTCCAGGCCGAGGTCCTCGTGCAAAATCCAGTCCACGAGCACGCCGATCTTGCGCTGGCGCTCCTCGTTGATGTCGTACAGACGAATCTCGTCAACGTCGAGCTCGTCCTTGCGCAGGGCGATGGACTTGACGATGCCGGGGGTAAAGGTGGATCCGCCACCACACAGAGTAATGATCATTGTTTACTGCTCCTTCTCAATTGCGTTTTCGACCTTGTCGCGCATCTCGGCGACCTTCATGCCAAAGATGATCTGGATATTATTGCCGTTGCGGTTGATGCCGCTGTTGGGCACGTGGTTGATGAGGTCCTCATTGATGAGGTCCGGGTTCTTAACGTTCACGCGGAGACGCGTAAAGCAGTTCTCGAGCTCCTCGATGTTGTCCTTGCCACCAAGACCTGCAACCAGGTCGGCAATGCCCGCATCGACGCCCTCTGCGGGAGCCGCGGCAACAGCGCCCTGCTTCACCGCGACAGACGCGGCGGCCTCGCCCTCGGCAACGGACTCGGCGAGCTCGGACTCCTCCTCGCGACCAGGCGTGTGGAGGTTGAGCTTCTTGATGAGGAAGGTGAAGAGGAAGAAGTACAGAGCGGCGTTGACGACTCCAAGCACCAGCATAACCGGCCAGTTGGTCTTGTCGACACCGAGGACCAGGTTGGAAACCACGATGTTGATGATGCCGCCTGCAGTCGAAGCGGGCACGGAGAGGACCTTGAGCAGGACCAGGAAGATGCCGGAAAGAACCGAGTGAACGACAAAGAGCACGGGAGCGGCAAAGACAAAGAGGAAGTCCATGGGCTCGGTGACACAGGAGAGCACGGCGGTGATGATCAGCGGGATGATAACGGCCTTGGTCTTATCCTTGTTCCCCTTGTAAGCGGTGACGATAAAGGCGAGACCGATACCGATGTAGGGCCACAGGTTGTTGAAGGTGTAGCTGTTGAAGTAGGTGCTATCGGAGAAGGGCTGGCCCGTCATTGCCATCTCGGCAACACGGATGGGATAGGCGCCGGCGATAACCTGATCACCCAGCGTCAGGGTGCCACCCACATCGGAGAACTGGAACGGGGTGTAGATGAGGTGGTGCAGACCGGTGGGAACAAGCAGCTTGTTGAGCATGCCGTAGATAAACAGACCGATGTTGCCCGACTCCTTAATGATGCCGGCAACGGAGGAGATGGCACCCTGAACCGGAGGCCAAACGATGCAGAAGCCAGCGCCCATGATCCAGGAAATGATGATCATGATCAGGAACGGAAAGCGAACGCCCGAGAACATCGAAAGGGCAATGGGGAACTGTTTGTTCGAGTACTTGTTGAACACAGCACCGGTGATGCAACCGAGGATGATGCCGCCAAATACGCCGGTATCGAGTACCTGGATGCCCATAACGGTGGCCTGGCCGGTTCCGGTAAGGCCGAGCATGCCGCTCGCATCGGCAAGAGAGCCGGTGGCGTTGAGCACGATGTTGTTAGCCTGCAGGAACAGGAAGAACGACATCAGGGCGATCAGCGAAGCATGGCCCTTGTTCTTCTTTGCCATGGCGCCGGCGATGCCCACGCAGAACAGAATCGAGAGGTTGTTGATGATAAACATCAGCGACTGATAGACAACGGCGCCCACAAGCTGGAACGGACCGAAGCCCAGCACGGGGATCATGGCGCAGATGGTCTTGTTGGTCAGAATGATGCCCACGATGAGCAGGATGCCGGCAACCGAGAGATACATCATCGGCTGAACGATCGACTTCGCGAACACCTCCAACGGCGCTTTGAAATTGAACTTCTTTTTTGCGGTCATAGCGGTACTCCCCTTCCTTTTCCGCAAATTAAGACAGATGTGCCCTGGGCAAGACCGTAAGCCTTGCCTTATACCAATCGATGTGTGGGCACGTTATGCCTAGAGACCAGGTTCTCCAAGCAGGTTAACAATGTGATATGCGAGATAGCTCTTCTCAGCATCGGTAACGACAACGTTATAGGTAGACGACAAGTGGGCGGCTATGGCGTCCGCGCACGAGAATGCGCAGGGATACGCCGTTTCATCGATTCGGAACAGCGCGTCTCCGTTGATTTGCCCTGCCGTAGGATCGAGCGCTCGCTGTGCGAAAAACTGCAGGTGACGAACGAAACGTTCGTAAGGCAGCGAGGTGTCATCGAGGGTCGTAGCATAGCGCTTGGAAACAATCGCGAGCACGTCGCGAACAAGCTGGACCGAAACAATCAAACGATCGGAGCGTTGCGGCATGGTGGCGTTGACGATATGCAGCGTAATGAAACCCTGCTCTTCTTCGCTCATCTGAATGCCCATATACTCCTTGATAATCTGCAGCGCACGGCCCGCAAGTGCATACTCCTTGCGATAGAACTGCTGGATCTCGAGCAGCAACGGATTCTCGCAGGAGACTCCCTTGCGCTCACGCTCCAAAGCAAGGCTGATATGGTCTGCGAGAGCGATGAGGATCTTATCGTTGATGTCGACATTGAGCTCTCGACGGAGCATCTGAACAATGTCCTCGGCAATCACGAGGTTGACGGTGGGGATGGACTCCAAAAGATGTGCCAAGCGGTCAATCGTACGCGAATCCTGAGAAGTTCCCTCCTGCAACGCGTAGGTCTTTTCGATCGACGCCTCGTCGATGGCATCGCCGGCATGACGGCCAAAGCAGAGGCCTCGACCGATGACGATGAGCTCGGAGCCATCGTCCGAAGTGACCATTGCGACGTTGTTGTTAAAAACTCGCTTGATAACCACGGTACCCACCACAAGAATTTACTCGGAAAGCCAGACGACAGGCTCTTTAACAGCAACAGGGCCGGAAGCATGCTCACGAAGAGTCGAGTTCTCCGAGCGCTCGCACACGATAACGAAGACCGTGGGATCAAAGCCGGCAGCGCGAACCACGTCGAAATCGACCTCGACGAGGGGCTGGCCCGCGTCGACATGGTCACCCTGGGCAACAAGCGCATGGAAGCCCTTGCCCTCAAGCTTAACAGTGTCGATTCCGATGTGCAGCATCACCTGAGCAGAGCTGTCGTCGGACATGATGCCCAGCGCGTGCTCAGTCGGAAACAGTGCCGCGACAGTACCGGAAACAGGAGCGCACACCGTTCCCTCTTGGGGAACCACGGCAACGCCATCGCCCACTGCACGACTGCTAAAAGCGGGGTCATTGGTTTTTTCTAGATTAACAAGCTCGCCGGAAACAGGGGCGAGGATTTCGAACTCGGAAGCTGCAGTCGTCTGCTTATCCGAGCCGCCCATAAGGCGAGAAAAGAAACCCATGATGGCATGTCCCTTCATAAATATAGCCCAACCAAAATCAATCGAATGCGCCCGTTGAGACGCTCGCGATCAAAGACTTTGGTTAGGCCCACGTCCGAGGGGACTCGGTACCTTCCGCATTTCTTTTTACGGGGGTTATTGTAGGCAACAACAAAGCCAGAATAGTCATTATGACCGGTGAGCGGTATTTTTTCTTCGATAAACGGTATTTAAGCGGCACTTAGGGACGTTCCTTTTCTGCCGGCACTCGGGGACACTCCTCACTCTGGTGCATTGGGGACAGGTTTGTTTGCACCAGGTTGGTGCAGATTAACCTGGCCCCATTGCACCAATTTCGTATGCGCTAGATAAAGAGCTCGCATTCCTTCCGCACGACGCAAACCTTGCTCAGCATCTGGGAAACAGCGGATAGCTTGTTGGGATCAAGCTTGCGAGCGCCTCGCGGACATACGGCAATGCAGCGCATGCAGGAGATGCACGCCTCGCCAGCTGCTCGTTTGGGGTCACCCTTGTCGATAGCACAAACGGGGCACGCCGCGGCGCATGCACCGCAGGAGACGCAATCCTCTGTTGCCTCGGGTGTCATGCGGTGACCTCCGGCTTGTTTATAAGGACGGTTGCCGGGAATAGAGGGCTCGGACGCATCCTCAGCCAACAGCTTTTGCTGAATTTGCTGCGCAAACTCTGCGAGCTGCGCCTCATCCTGCGCATCCGGACGACCGGCAGCAAACTGTCGCGCAATGGAATGTTCTGCAATGGCCGCAACTGCCGCGATCACCCGGAATCCCGCATGCTTCGCAACGTCCTCCAGCTCTACGAGCGTGTCCTCAAACGCGCGGTTTCCGTATACACAAACCAAAACAGCCCGAGCCCCGTTGCCGCGCACCATGCCCAACCGGTCAGCCACCACAGCCGGGATTCTACCGGCATACGCCGGCACAGAGATTACGGCCACGTCGTCCTCAGTCATCGAGACAGCGCTGAAATCTAGCCCGCTATCGGTCAGATCGACGGTAACGGTATTCTTGCCCAGTGCCCCGGCCACAAGGCCAGACACCTTCCGCGTTCCACCCGTCGGACTAAACACAATTTCGAATACGCTCATCGAGACACCCTCCCCTACGCCTGGCAACGCGTCAAGCCGCTTTCACATTCAGACAGAGTATACGGCGCATGGGGGGGGGAGCTCCCCGTTTTGGTGCGCTAGGCAGCCCGATACACCAACCCATACTGCCCGCCTTTTCGGTTTGCATAATTCCCGGTACAGATTGCATATATTTACTGGATACCGCCGCGTTCTCCTGAGGTACCCCATCCTGGCCCGTGCAAAAAACGGAGTATTCTGCAACGTGACCGCGCCAGCACCGCCGCGGGTGGGCAAAACTGTAGGGCGCCGTATCATTTTAAGTCCCGACATGGCGAGAATGACGCGCCCCTGCTCCGGAAAACGGCGAAATCTGACTCGGAACGCTCGCTAGGGATATCCGAAGGCCACCGTTGGCGACGTCGAATCATATGCAGACAACTCGAACTGCAGAATACTCCAAAAAATGCACGGCGCACCCCATAGGACCCATTGCTGCATGGCGGAAAATAGGTCCTCAGCATCCCCCAGATGCATTCCCGAGGAAATCACATTTGAACTAGCGATCGGATACGGCAAACAAAAAGGGCCCCGAGCGTAGTTGCTCGGGGCCCTTGGTTCACCTCGCTCTAGCGGGCGATGCGTATGTTACTTGCGCTTGCCGCCGCCGTCACCGGGGCGACGGGAGCTGCCGCCGCGCTTGCCGCCACGACTATTGCCATAGCTACCACGATTATCGCGACCGCCGGCACGGCCGCCGCGGGAGCCGGCCTGGTTGCCGCCACGCCCGCCACGATAGCCGCCACGACGCTCCTCGCGGGTATCGTCGTAGTTGCGCCAGTCATCGCGGCGATCGCGGCTGGCACGCGGATCGCGGCGATCGCGCGACTCGTTAGAGCGGCCAGCACCGCTGCGGCTGCCATTGCCACGAGTGCCCTCGCGATGCTCGCCGCCACGGCCACCGCGCTCATCAAAGCGCTTGCCG
>USDE01000078.1 GCA_900553345.1 uncultured Collinsella sp. | reverse complement strand
CGCGCAATGGTCAATAACCTCGGTGATGACGGCGGGAAGCAGGGCGCATCGACCATCACCCAGCAGCTGGTTCGCAACACCATCTTGCAGGAGGAACAATTCGACTCGACCATCGAGCGTAAGGTGCGCGAGGCCTATATCGCCATCAAGATGGAGGATATGTACTCCAAAGACGAGATCCTCATGATGTACCTCAACACCATCTACTACGGCCATGGAGCATATGGCATCGAGGCCGCCGCCGAGACCTATCTGTCCAAAACCGCCGCCGACCTCACCCTGAGCGAGGCCGCGCTGCTCATCGGCCTTCCCAACTCGCCCTCGCAGTACGACCCCACGGTTAATCCCGACTTGGCGCTGTCCCGCCGCAATAAGGTTCTGGACAACATGCTGCGTCTGGGCCACATCACGCAGGAAGAGCACGATGCCGCACAGGCTGAGCCCATCACGCTTAACGTGACCGAGATTTCGGGCAGTGGCGTCGATGTGTACTCTCAGCCCTACTTTGTCTCCTACGTTAAGCAGTTGCTTGAGCAGGAGTTCTCCACCGACGTGCTCTTTAAGGGCGGTCTGACCGTCAAGACCACCATCGACCCCACCATGCAGCAGGTGGCCGAGGAGGCTGTGCGCTCGCAGCTCGACACGCTTTCGCTCGACGGCCTGGACATGGGCATGGTCGTCGTTGACCCCAAGACCGGCTATATCAAGTGCATGGTAGGCGGCTACGACTACAACGCCGACGAGAATCACGTGAACCACGCTACGGCAAAGCGCCCCGTGGGCTCCACGTTTAAGGCCTTTACGCTGGCAACTGCCATCCAAAACGGTATGAACCCCAACGTCACCCTCAACTGCAACTCGCCGCTCAAGGCCAAGGGCACCACGACCGAGGTGCAAAACTACGGCAACCAGAGCTATGGCAACATCACGCTTAAGCAGGCAACGGCATACTCATCCAACACCGGCTACATTCAGGTGGCCGAAGCCATCGGCAATGACAAGATCATGTCGCTCGTCAAAAAGCTCGGCATCGATCCCGCCAAGGACAATATCGAGGACGTTCCCGTCATGACGCTCGGCACCGGGTCTATCTCACCGCTCGAGATGGCATCGGCCTACGCAACGTTTGCCAACGGTGGCTACTACCGTCAGCCCATCGCCATTACCGAGATCGACTCGCGTACCGGCTCGGTTCTGTACCAGCACACTGACAATCCCACGCAGGTGCTCACCGAAGGCGAGGCTGCCGCGGTTACCGACGTTCTATCCGGCGTCATGCAGGGCAGCGGCACGGGTGCCGCCGGCGCGCTGAACGTCAATCAGCCCTATGCCGGCAAGACGGGCACCACTGACAACACCACCAACCTGTGGTTCTGCGGCTTCACGCCGCAACTGACATGCGCCCTGTGGACCGGTTATTCCGCAGGCGAGATTCCCATCCAAAAGTACGGTTCGGACCTGCTGGGCGACAGCACCAACCTGCCCGTCTTTAAGAAGTTCATGAACACCGTTCTTGCGGGCACCGAGCGCGAGGAATTCCAGACCGGAACGGCTCCCACGTACAAGAACAATAACGTCTGGAAGTTCTACGGCACAAACAACAAAAAGAAAGACGAAGAGGATAAAGACGAGGAAAAAGAAGAGGAAGAGACCACAACCACCACAACGACAACGACAACCACGACCACTGAAACCCCGGGCGGTAACACCACCGGCGATAGCGGTACGACAGGTGGCGACGGTGGCACGGGTGGCGATGGCGGCACGGGTGGCGACGGTGGCACGCCGACGCCTACCCCCGATCCTACGCCCACGCCCGACCCCTCTACGGGCCAGTAGACGCAAAGCGGCATCTGACACCAAGGCGCCCGAGCAGCACGTACGCTGCTCGGGCGCTTCTTTATTTCGGCAGATGTCACATGATGCCACGACGGCCCCGGCTGCAGGACCGATAGAGCAACGGGTGCCGGCATGCAAAAGGGCGCTGACCTTCGTCAACGCCCTCGGCAATTACCTATAGCAACAATCGGCACAGCAGCAGTGCCACGCATCCCCTACTTGTGAGAGTTACTCAGCTTGTTGATGAGCGCCTCAAGGCGTTCGCCGTCCTCGGCCGTCTGCGCAATGACTAAGATCGTGTCGTTGCCGGCAAGCGAGCCAAGCACGTCGGGCAGCTCCGCAGCATCGACTGCTGCGGCAATACCAGAAGCCGTACCGGGCTGTGCCTTGATCATAACCAGATTATCGGTGCGCAGTACGCCGGTAACCAACTCGGAAACCATGCGCTGCAGATGCAGGTCCTCGGCAAGGACATAGATGCCCTCGGGGAGCTTACGCAGTCCCATGTCCGCGATATCGCGCGAAACGGTCGCCTGCGTGCAATCGAAACCCATGGCGCGAAGCTCGTCTACCAAAACGCGCTGCGTACGTACGTCCTTATTGCGAACAATATCTCTGATGGCATCCTGGCGCCCATTGCGTTTTTTGGCCATACAAAACCTCACTCCAAAAGATGGCGGAGACAATCACTTAGTAATTGAATAGTTTAGCGCTATTTGAGGGTTTTAGTGAATAAGAACGCATTTCGAAACAATTCCATGCAATTTATTTCGAAAAACACGCTACTAGACAGTCCTGACGCCCGAACGATTGAAAAAGGCCACCAGATGCGTATACAACGCACACCGCATAGGCTTGGCACTAGCTATCGAACCATAGAGCAGACCTAAGCCCCGATGATTGCCCTTAAGAGCCGCAACCATCTGACGGGTACGCTGCGCTTCGAGCATATCATGCAAACGGGCCGAACGCTCTATTGAAGACACCCCATGGGGGCTCAGACACAAATTTTCGATGCAGGCGACCAGACCGGCGTAGTAATACCGCTGGCAGACCAGTTTCAACTGATTGCCACCGCCCGCGACGGCAAGCGAGTCGGCAAGCCTGTCGAGCGCCCCGATATCATCAGAAAGCCTGGCAAACATCGTGGGGTCAAACGTCTCCGTAATCGACGGCGCAACTGCATGAAAACGGGCACGGCCACATCCCGAAACGCGCTTTGCCTGCGAAAGCGCGAACGTCAAAAAAGACACCGTGCGAAACGCATCGCCATGCGCAAGGCACGCCTCAAAGAGGGCGCGATCATACAGCACGCCGGAGGTCTGTCGGATTAAACCACAGGAAACCAATTGGGTCAGGCAAGCCGCCCGGTCCTCATCTTCAGAAACGGATGTCGCGTCCAAAACTCGGGAATGACGTTCGCGGTGAACATCGTAGCGATCGAGCGAAACAGAGGGAAACACGATGTCAGCAGAAGCGTCGCAGGAGCTTTCGACCATCTGCGAAAGGGACTGCGGCGCAAACCACTCATTGGCATTCATCGCAATGATCTGGGAGCCGCGCGAAGCCGCAAAGCCGGCACGCAGGCAGGCACCAGGCGCTGGGTCCTCAACATCAATCAAATCAATATGAATATCTCTGTCGGCAGCAACTTCGAGCGAATGACGCACACCAGCTACCACGCCGCGGCAAACGACGACAATCTGCAAATCGTAGAGGTCTTGGTTCTGGACACTCTCGAGAGCGCGCATCGTATAACTGGGTGAACCCTCAACAATCAGGATCACCGAAAGTCGCGGATGCGAACCACGTCGAACCAAGTTTTCCGTCCTCTCGACAGCTAGTAACAAACTGTCGTTCATGGTACACCCCGTTAATTAATGCGGGCGGTCGCCCGTCGCGATGCACGTCAAGAACAGATGTTGCACACGCCCCGCCCACAGGCGCCGCACACAAAGATCGCCGTCAGGCAGCCACTTCCCTAATCGAGCACCACAAGCTCGGCGGGGTCGTAGTCCACGCCCATAAAGGTAAGACCGCATGCGGGCGCCGTAGGACCGGCAGCGGAGCGATCGCAGGCATCAATTACCTCGCGCATCCACTCGGGATCGCGGCGATGCATGCCGATCTCGACAAGGGTGCCCACAATGGTTCGAACCATCGAATGCAAAAACGCATTGCCCTCGATGGTAAACGTGAGGATGTCCTCGCCAAAGGCGACCTCATGGCCAAACTCGGCACGCATTACGCAGCGGTGCGTAGGTTTGCCCACGGCAGAAGCGACCTTGCAAAAGCTCTTAAAGTCCTGCTCGCCCAAAAGCGCAGGGCAGGCGGCCGCCATCGCATCGACGTCGAGGGGATAGCGATGCCACCACACTGCACCGCGTGACAGCACGGGTCGCGCATCACGGTCGGCAATGCGATAGGTGTAAGTGCGAGAGCGCGCGTCAAAACGTGCAGAAAAGCCCTTACGAGCCTTGTAGACCTCGTTTATGGCGATATCTTTGCCCAGGAGGGCATCCATAGCCCTCAGCCACCTACGGCGCGTCAAAGCGAGCTCAGCGTCCGTTACAGGCACGCTGATGTATTGGGCCACCGCATGAACTCCGGCATCGGTACGCCCCGCGCACGTCAGATCGATTGGGCGGCGCAGCAACGTCTCGATTGCACGGCGCAGCTCGCCCGCAACCGTCGTCTGGCCCGGCTGCTCGGCAAATCCGCTATAGGAGGAGCCATCGTAGGCCACGCGAAATACAAGGGTGGCGTCGAGCTCGGGGGTCGAATTGAAATCAGACGGCGCAGTCATGGGCGCTCCCAACAAACTAGCAACGGTATTGCGACAAAAAAGAGGGGTACGCGAACGTACCCCTCGAATATAGCCTATGCAGACAGAATGTCTACTCAGCGGTCTCCTCAGCAGAAGCCTCCTCGGCAGCCTCAACCTTCTTGGGAGCAGCGGCCTTCTTGGGGGCCGGAGCAGCCTTCTTGGCCTTAGGCGTGCAAGGCTCGGTGACGAGCTCCATGATAACGATAGGAGCGTTATCGCCCTTACGGTTACCGAGTTTCATGATGCGGGTGTAACCGCCGTTGCGGTCCTGCCACATGCCCTGAGCAGCCTTGTCGAAGATCTCGGCAACGAGCTGCTTATCGCCGAGCTTGGCGATAGCCAGACGACGAGAGTGCAGGTCGCCCTTCTTGGCCCAGGTGATGATCGGGTCGACGACCGAACGCAGCGCCTTAGCGCGGGTCTCGGTGGTCTTGATGCGGTCGTTCTCGAAGAGGGCCTTAGCAAGGCTCTTCTTCATGGCCTTGGTGTGGCTCGCATCGGTGCCGAGCTTCAGGCCCTTCTTAACGTTGTGACGCATGGTCTAGTTTCTCCTCAAATATGCGAAGCATTAAGCCTTCAGGCTCAGGCCCATGGACTCAAGCTTGTCCTTCACTTCCTCGATCGACTTAACACCGAAGTTACGGATGTTGAGCAGATCGTTCTCCGAGAACTCAACGAGCTGACGGACCGAGTGAATGCTGGCGCGCTTAAGGCAGTTGTAGGAACGGACGGAAAGGTCCAGATCCTCGATCTGCTTGTCCAGCTCGGCGTTGTCGTTGGTGACCTCGGGAGCGAAGATCGAAGCCTCCTCCTCGACCTCGGGGGTCTCGGCAAGGTTCATAAAGGCGGCCATATGCTGGTTGATGATATTGGCAGCCTGGACCACGGCGTCGCGCGGGGCGATGGAACCGTTGGTCTCGATCTCGAGGACAAGGCGGTCGTAGTCGGTATGCTGGCCGACACGGCAAGCCTCAACGAGCTTGGCGCAACGGGACACCGGCGAGTACAGCGAGTCGACGTTGATCACACCGATGGGATCGTTGTCACGCTTGTTAGCCTCGCCAGAGACATAGCCGCGGCCATAGCCGATGCGCATGCTCATGGTGAGATGGCCACCCTCGGTGAGCGTAGCAATGTGCTGCTCGGGGTTGACCAGCTCAAACTCGGACGGAATAAAGAAGTCCGCACCGGTGACCTCGCAGGGGCCGTCAACCGAGATGGTGGCGGTCGCCTCGTCGGTCGTGCCGAGAGCCCTGAAGACAAGACCCTTGACATTCAGGACGATGTCGGTGACATCCTCGACCATGTTAGGGATGGTCATGAACTCGTGTTGCGCACCATCGATCTGAATGGCCTCGACGGCGGCACCCTCGAGCGAGGACAGAAGAACACGACGAAGCGAGTTACCCAGCGTATCGCCGTAGCCACGCTCGAGCGGCTCGACGGAGACACGAGCAGAGGTCTCGTTAATCTCTTCGACCTGAACCTGAGGCCTAATGAATTCTGACATGTATTACCTCCAGCCTCAGCAGCCCGGATGGACTACTTAGAGTAGAGCTCGACGATGAGCTGCTCGTTGATATCACCGCTGATCTGCTCACGCGTCGGCAGAGCGAGCACGTTACCAGACAGCTTCTCGATATCGACCTCGAGCCAGCCAGGGACCTCAAAGCGCTCGGAGGAAATCAGGGCCTCCTTGATGGGGAGGAGGTCACGGAACTTCTCGCCGACAGCGACGACGTCGCCGGCCTTGACGCGGTAAGACGGGATGTCCACGCGCTTGCCGTTCACGGTGAAGTGACCGTGATTGACCAGCTGGCGGGCCTCCGCGCGGCTCATCGCAAAGCCGAGACGGTAGACCACGTTGTCTAGACGGCTCTCGCAGATGGCGAGCAGATTCTCGCCGGTCTGGCCGGGACGGCGCTCGGCCATGTCGAAGTAGCTCCTGAACTGGCTCTCCAGCAGGCCGTAGTACCTCTTGGCCTTCTGCTTCTCAC
>USDE01000077.1 GCA_900553345.1 uncultured Collinsella sp. | reverse complement strand
GTTGTTATGACGGCGGATCATGGCTTCATCTACACGCGTCGTGAGCTCAACGAGTGCCAGATGCTCGGCAAGCCAGATCTTCCCTTCCTTGACGCTCCTGTCATGCACGGCAAGCGTCATCTGGTGGTGCCCAACGAGGCCGTGGCCAAGCTTTCGGAAGAGGCATGTGAGGTGTTTGTTAATGTTAACATGGGACGTTTGGGCGCCGGTTTTGAGGGGTTTGCCCCGCGCGAGAACGTGCACTTCAAGCGTCCCGGCGGCACTAACAACTACGTCCACGGCGGCATGAGCCTGCAGGAGCTCTGCGTGCCCGTTATCGGTTTTTGGCGTGCGCGCTCGGGTTCCAAGGACTTTGTCGACACGCGCGCGGCGACGCTGCGCGTACTAAGTGAGGGACGCCGAGTGACCAACTCGCTCTTCTCAGTCAACTTGATCCAGGAAGAACCTGCCCAAGGTAAGGTCTTGCCGTGCGAGTACGAGCTGGTGTTTACCGATGCAAGTGGCAACGAGGTGAGCGATACGGTCAAGGCGCATGCCAACAAGATTTCTGTTAACTCGCAGGAGCGCGTGGTGCATGCCAAGTTTGCGTTGCATGCAGCGGATGGATTCTCGGCCAAGGGTCCGTACTATCTGGTCTGCCGCGAGCGCGAGACGGGCAAGATCGTTTGGCGCGAGACGTACACCATCACTGTTTCGTTTGCCCCTGTTGCTGACTTTGGTTTTTAGGAGTGTGCCCTATGTTTGATAGCCATGACGACGATTTGTGGGAAGTTCCCTCGATTGATGTGGATGTGCCCGAGCAGGCTGCGGTGCCTGCAGGGGTGGCCGTGCCTGCTGCGGACGCTGAGGCCGCCGCGCCCGTTGATGCCGCCGCGCCCGCCGAGGACGAATTCTCGACCGATGGCTATGACCAGGCTGTGGCCGAGGCTCCCGAGGACGACGGCTACGACATGGATGGGCTGGACGGCAAGTTGCTCGAGCACTTTGCTGGCAAGATCGTGCGCAAGGACCTGACGGTCCTTATGAAGCGCGGCGCCAACGTGCCCACCTTTGTACTGGAGTATCTGCTGGGCATGTACTGCTCAACCGACGACGAGGATGCCGTGGCAGAGGGCCTGGACCGCATCCGCAGGATCCTCACCGATAACTACGTGCGTCCCGATGAGTCCGAGCGCATTAAGTCCAAGATTCGCGAGCTGGGTCGTTTTACCATCATCGACAAGGTGACGGCCAAACTCGACGAGTACAAAGATATCTACGTGGCGTCGTTTGCCAACTTGACCATCGAGCCGTTTGTGATGCCGGCCGAGTACGTGCGCGACTATTCCAAGATTCTGCAGGGCGGCATTTGGTGCATTATGAGCATCGAATATCGTCATCCCGTGGATGAGGAAGACGAGTTTGGCATGGAGGTCTTTGGCGACGATGCGCCGCGCCGCTCCAAGGCCAAGCGCAAAAAGCGCGGACCCGAGGACTCTCCGTTTAGTGTGGCGTCGCTTACGCCCATCCAGATGCCCAATCTGGACCTGGATGCTATGGTCGACGAGCGCCAGTACTTTACGCGCGACGAATGGCTCAACATGCTGCTGCGCTCCGCTGGCTATGAGCCCAGTGAGCTTTCCGAGAAAGAGCGCCTGCACTTTATCGAGCGCATGGTGCCGCTTATCGAGCGCAACTACAACCTGTGCGAGCTGGGTCCCCGCGGCACCGGCAAGAGCCATATCTACAAAGAGGTTTCGCCCTATGCCATCTTGCTTTCGGGCGGCCAGACCACCACGGCCAACCTGTTCGGCCGCATGAACTCCATGCGCGCCGATCGCGTGGGCTTGGTGGGCCATTGGGACTGCGTGGCGTTTGACGAGGTTGCCGGTATCAATTTCAAGGACAAAGACGGCATCCAGATCATGAAGGACTATATGGCGAGCGGCAGCTACGCGCGCGGCCGCGACCAGATTAACGCCGATGCCTCCATGGTCTTTGAGGGCAACATCAACGACACCGTGCAAAACGTTCTTAAGACCACGCACCTGTTTGATCCGTTCCCGCCGGAGTTTAACAACGATTCGGCCTTCTTCGACCGTATCCACTATTACCTGCCGGGCTGGGAGATTCCCAAGATGCGCTCGAGCCTGCTGACCGGGCATTATGGCCTGATCACCGACTGCCTGTCGGAGTTTTGCAAGGAGATGCGCCGCAAGGACTTTACGCACCATATCGACCGTTACTTCCGCTTTAACAGCGACTTTAACAAGCGTGACGAGATCGCCGTGCGCAAGACCTTTAGCGGCCTTGCAAAGCTGCTGTTCCCCGACGAGGCCATGGATAAGGACGATGTGCGCTGGCTGCTGGACTACGCCATCGAGGGCCGTCGCCGCGTAAAGGAGCAGCTCAAGATTATGGCGGGCGTTGAGTTTATCGACGTTAACCTGGGCTATATGGATGCCGACAACCCGCAGGACGTGCACGTGGTGCGCGTGCCCGAGCAGAGCGAGGACACGCTGATTCCCGACGGACCGCTGCTGTCCGGCCACGTGTTTGGCGTGGGCAGGTCGCAGGGCGGCGAGGTCGCCGTGTACAAGCTGGAGAACAAGGCCGTTGCCGGCGAGTGCAAGTTTAAGCACGAGGGCGTGGCCTTTAACAAGCCGGTGCGCGATACGCTGGAGGCCGCGTTCGACAACTTTGTGAACCTGGCGAACCGCGTGGCGCCGGGCATGCACATTGGCTCCAAGGATTACCTGCTGTTCTACAACGACCTGCAGAGCAAGGGGCTGTCCGAGGAAGTTTCGCTCGCCGAGTTTGTGGGACTTTGCTCCGCGGCGTGCAACCGCCCGGTGATGCCCGCGCTGGCGATTCCGGGAATCTTGCGCATGTCGGGCTCTATGGACGAGATCCGCGGGCTCGAGGACATTATGCGCGTGGCCAAAAACGCCGGCGCCAAGCGTGTGATTTTGCCGCTGAGCGCCATCGCGGGCCTGCAGAGCGTGTCGTCCGAGATTATCTCGGGCTTGAGCCCGGTGTTCTACATGGATGGCGACCCGGTCGACGCCGCGAAGAAGGCGCTAGATCTGTAGGGGTGCCCGCGAGCATGTTGGTGCGTAGTGTGTGAGGAGGCCTTGCCATGGCGGGCGAGCGTTCTGTTGGCGAGCTGCTCGACGAGCTGTTTGGCTTTGAGTCGGTGGCCAAACGTCAGACGGCGCTTGAACAGTACGATCGCGGGGAGCTGGTGCGCAAGGCGCGCTCCCGCGAGCTGCTGGGCGTGCTTAGAGACGTCGAGGCTGCCGAGCACGCTGCGCGCGAGTCTGCCGTGCGGGCTGTTGATACGTACGTGCGCCGTGTTGAGGGTGCGGACTTTGCGCGCGCTCGCAAGCAGGCGGGCGTTGTGGGTCCGCTGCAGATGGAGCGGCGCTATGCTGCCTTTTTGCGCATGGAGAACAAGGCCGAGCTGCTGACGCGCCTGGAACAGACGCTTGCGTTTATCGAGGTAAAGCTGCATGCGAATACGGCGGATAAGGTGCGCGCGGCGTACGATGCTGCGGGGGCTATGGTGCTGCAGGACGTGGCGCGTCTGAGTGACGTGCGTGTTGTGGACGCCGTGCCCCTAGATGCCGATCTGTTGTGTACGCAGCTGGAGCAGTTGCGTTGTGCCGCCGATGCGACGGACCTTGCGGGCATGATCACAGCGACGTTTGAGTCCGAGTTGAGTGCGACGGGGTCGCAGCGCGCTGACGGGTTTACGGGCGATTTGGCTGGCGATGTTGCTAGTGACGTGGCGTTGGGGCGTGAACTTACCAACGTGCGCGGCGCTGCGCAGCGAGCGCGCTTGGCGGCGCAGGCGTATCGGGCCGAGCGCGCCGCCCGCGTTGCGGGGAGCACGGTGGAGCCTTCGGGGCTGCCGGAGCCTGCTTGCGTTGCGTGCGAGACGGCGTGCGATGCCGGTTTGCTTTCCGAGCTGCTCGTTCAGGTTAAGATGTCGTTTGAGACCTACCGTCGTGTTGTTGCCGACGGCGGGTTGTTCTGTGCGTTTGGCTCCGGCTCACCGCATGGGATTTGCCGGGGCTCGAGCTATTTAGACTATGATTCTCGGCTTGACGAAGACGTGCTGGTGGGCGAGTACGACGGCGCTACCAGGCATGATGTTCGGCGTGAGGTCGCGATTCCCGAGCTTGTGGATGAGGCTTCGACTGATGGCGGCGATTCGCTCGAGGTTGCCGTGGCACGCATGCGCGAGTTCAATGGACGCCGTTACGATGGCGTGCTGGATGAGGACCCCGCGCGTCATGTGAATGCGTTTTGGTATGGACTCAAAAAGCTCAGTCAGTATTGCGAGGCCGCCGTGCGTGTGGACGAGCGTGCTTGGGATTGCTTTATCGATAAGGTGCAGTTTGCCTACGATGAGCCCGTGGGGCGCCTGGCCACGCAGATGGACGACAAGCAGGTTGCGGCTTTTGTTACTGCTGTGGACGCGCTCGGTGCTAGTGAGTAGGGGCTTGGCTCGATAGGAGGTTGCACCATGAAAATCGAAGTCGATGTAGATCAGCTGCGTGAGAGCCTGATCGACCATGCGGGGAGTGCCTCCGGCGTGGGCTTTCCGGCCGCTATGCTCGACGTAGTGGATATCGAGGATGAGTCGCCCCAAGAGCTCCTAGCCCGAGCCGAACGCGAAGGCCTCGACCTCCGCGACTTTGCCGTCGATGACGACTGCGGAGCGTCTGACGACTGGTGACCCCGGGTCAGTTCATCCTTTTCTTCCTGAGATATAAGAGAAATCCCTTTTTGAACGTCCTTCGGGTTCCAAAAAATAGCCGATCAGTCTTTGTATCTTCCTTGCTGTCAAACTTGATAGCCGTTAGCTCGATCGTACAGATGTAGTCAGCAACTTGGAATAGCCGGTAGGCTCGTGGTGTGGCTTCTCGGTATACGATGACATCCCTTGCTAGAACGTACTCAAGCGCAGAATGAATGACCTCCGTTACAATCGGTTGGCCGTTGTCGTAGTAAATCTTAACGGTGTCGTATCGCTGGAAGAATTCCAGATGGTCGAAAAGTTCAACTGTGAGGTCTCGCCTCATTCTCTCCGCGAGACCGTTTTGATTGCCGGCGAATTCGCTCATTCGGTATTGCAGGCAGAGATAGCGTATGGGGAGATGCTGAATGAACGCGCGAAATGCGCTCAACATGTGCCTTCGCTGCTCCTTGGGAAGATCTTTGTAGTCGCCGTTTCCATTCAGTAGGGGTCCTGCATGAAAAGGCGTATTGGGAAGCGAGGACTGCGACAGGGCGCGCTCGTAGCGGTCAATGCGTTCAACGATTGCATCGTTTTGATCGTGAAAAACGAGGGTGACGAGGTAGTAGTTGGAGACGCCTCCGAGGTCGCCAGATTCGTCAACAAAGACGGAGAGTTCGCTCATGATGGGCCTCCATTTTTGCAAAAAAATGCCGGGGGTAAGACCCCGGCTCTTGGAGGCCCCTCTTTTGGAGGGAACCGTATTCTTTATACCATGAGATAAGGGGTGCTTTCAAGTAATAATTATAATAAGCAAACATATGTTCGTCAAACTACCTGCGAAAAGTCCTTAGCCGTCCAGAGGTGGGTAGAGCGGCTCGTAAATTGCTGACGCAATGGGCCGGCGTTTTCCCGAGAAGTATTTAGTCTTGACTCGCATAAAAAATGCCGGGGGACATCCCCCGGCTCTTGGAGGTCCCTTTATTCGAGGGTACCGATTTCTTTATAGCATGAGATCGGACGGCTTTCAAATGGCGCCATGTGGATGGGATGGCGCGCCTGATAAAGCCCTCAATGAATGGCATCTAACTAGCGTTCGTGATATAAAGAAATCGGTCATCTCAAAAGAGAGGGCTTCCAAGTGCCGGGGACGTTTTCCCCGGCTTTTTTCATTTCGGTGTCAATTCAAATGTTTTTCAACCCATCCCCTCAATAACTCGCGGTGAAATAGGGACTGAAATGGCTGTTCCCCGCAACTTATGGGTGGGATGGCTACGACGCCAGGGTGGCAATGACGGCTTCGTCGCCGGCGTATATGAGGGTGTTGCCGTCGGGGATGATCGTTTGGCCGTCGCGTTTGAGCATCACGACGATAAAGGGATGCTTGCCTTGCGGCACATCGCGAAGACGCTGGCCGGCCAGGCGACCGTGGGGAGTCACGGTGACCTCGCGCAGCGTAACCTCGGCACGCTCCTCAAACGTCGGCGCGGCCATCACCAGCAGATCTCCTTCCTGGATCACGGTGTCGCCATTGGGCAGTACCGGGTGCGCCCCGTCGCGCAGCACCAGGACCACGAGCATGTCCGTCGCGCTGCCAATATCGGCGAGCGAGCGCCCGGCAAACGGATGGCCAGCACCCACCTTGAGCTTTACAAATGACATGCCGTCTTCGTCGCGATAGTCGTTAAAGGTGCGGCGCACGTCGCCGGTCGCATCGATCATATCGAGCTTCTTCGCCACCGCCGGCAGCAGCGAGCCTTGCACCACAATGCTCGACACGGCAATCACAAACACCAGGTCAAATAGGTCGTGGCCACCGGGAACGCCGGACACTACGGCAAAGAGGCTAAAGACGACCGATGCTGCTCCGCGCAGGCCCGCCCAGCTTACGAGCGCCACCTGGTGAGGGTTCGTCTTAAAGGGCGCCAACAGCAGACCGACGGCGATGGGGCGGCTCACGAAGAG
>USDE01000076.1 GCA_900553345.1 uncultured Collinsella sp. | reverse complement strand
CGTTTTTGGCCCCCGTGTGGACTCAAAGTGGGAGATTATCCACGCTCGTTTTAATATGGCTGGGCTGCGGTGCCTATCTAATCGGCTCAGCGTCTTCCCTGAGAATCGAAAGATACTCTTCATACCCGTACTGTCGGTATCTCTGTCTTGACTCGTCGAGTGGACGGAGGATACCCAATTCTTCGAATGATTTGACGAGCGAGCTCGCGGTGCTCCTACCGATATCGAGCCGGGCAGCGATAAACGCGGTGTCGAGGATGGGATGCTCTTCAAGAAGGCTCAGCAGCCTTTGTCCGTTTGCGGCAGTCCTTCCGAGATTTTCGGTAATAGCTGCCGTCGAACGGTTGTGGAGATCAACAAGACTCTTTAAAGACCCTACCGAGTCCTTCGCACTCTCAAGAAGACTGGCGCAGAAAAACTCTATCCATTCCTCGTAAGTTCCTCGTTCCCTTACGGATGTGAGTTGTCGGTAGTACTCGCTTCGATTTTTCTTGAACTGGAACGATGGATAGAACAAGCAAGAATGAAGAACGCCATCATTGATGAGCATAAGTGTAATGAGAAGCCTGCCCAGGCGACCGTTTCCGTCTAGGAATGGATGGGCAGTTTCAAATTGGTAATGGACGAGCGCCGCCCGCACGATCGGATCCATTTCGACTTGAGGCTCATCGATAAATCGTTCGAGGTCCTGGAGCGTGTTGCTCAAATCTTCAATGTTTGGAGGGACGAACGATGCAGTTGCAATGGTGCAGCCTGAAGGGCCAATCCAGTTTTGTGAGGAGCGCAGCTCGCCTGGATTCTTCTCCGTTCCGCGCACTCCGTCCAGCAGGACCGCATGAACCTGCCTGAGAAGCCTCGTACACAAGGGCATCTTTTTGAGCAGTTCTACGCCGCGGTCGACAGCACGGACATAATTCACGACATCTGCGACATCTTTATGATGGAGTTGGGTTTGCGATGGACTAAGTAGGTCGTCAAACGTGCACTGGGTTCCCTCAATTTGCGAAGAAAGGAGTGCTTCTTTGCGCACATACATTGTCAGATACATGTCGGCGTTGGGAACAAAGTAGAGCATGCCTTCAAGCTCTCCAAGCTTTCGTGAGCATGTGGAAAGCGTGCGATAGGTTTCCTCAGTGAGGTTTAGCTGCCTCAATGATTGCAAGGGCGTTGGCAAAAACGAATAGTAAGCCAATTTCCCCGATAGATTATTGCGGAGCGTTCCCTGGCCGTTCTCCTCGATTTGCATCGCGCCCTCCATATCTTTAGTGCCGGAAACTCGCTATTAGGCTAATCATATCAATTCTAATAACGAGTTTATGGCGAAAATAGTTATTAGAGTCGATTTGAATAATCTAATGACGAGAAGTCGTTATTGCTTTGGTGCAAGGTGGTCGAGTGGTCCCTCGGGTGCAGAGGAAAACGGAGCATTCAACACGAGCGTGGATAATCTCCCGGTTTTGGCCTGTGTGCGGGCTCAAAGTGGGAGATTATCCACGCTCGTTAGATATGCGTCCGAAAATCCACGCTCGTCGCTACTTGAGCCCGGGCAGACGGGTGTAGGGAAACGAGCGCTCCAGGAATTCGGAGCAGCGGGCGTAGTCTTTGGCGAAGTAGCTGCTGTAGAGCGAATCGAGCACGTATTGCACGGCGATGTGGCTGGCGAACTGCGTGATGCGATGCGTCATACTCTCGTGGTCACTCACCGTGAGGTAGGCGGCAAAGCCAGGGTGAATGCGGGCGCAATAAGGCGTGCCGATGACGATGACCGGGACATGCCGGCTGCTGAGAATCGGCAAGATGTCCTTGAGGTTGGGGGCAAGGCCGCCGTAGGAGATGACGATTGCCGCATGGTCGGGACCCGAGGCGAGCGCCGTACGCACCTGGGCCTCAGCGCCGTCGTGGCACGTTGCGCTTTTGCCGGCGGAGAGCAGGCGGTCGCGGAACATTCCTGCTGGATAGAGGTTGTGCGAGCCCGTGTAGATGTCGACCTGTCGGGCGTTTGCGATGAGCTTGGCGGCGTGGTCAAGCTGCGTGGGGTCGAGCAGCTCCTGCGTTTCGGCCAGCGTGGTCTGGTAGAGCCCTTCCATGCGCTCCATAACCTGCAGGCGATACTCGGCTTATCGACCCGCGATGCAAAGGAGATACTCATCCCACGAGCACTACCGGGAAGGGCTTGCGATTCGAGCCCTCACCTTAGCAATTTGATCATTTGGCACTATAATCACCATAGGCATGCGCATAACGTTGCGCTTAATCAAGAGGAGAAAACATATGGGTCTGTTTGACATGTTTAAGAAGAAGGCTGAGCCCGCGGCAGCTGCTGCTCCGGCCTCCATCTCTGCTTCTGCTGGCGCCGACGTGCTGTGCTCGCCTGTCAAGGGCAAGGTCATCAAGATGGCCGACGTGCCCGATCCCGTCTTTGGTGGCGAGGTTCTGGGCAAGGGCTGCGCTGTGTGGCCCGAGGACGACCTGGTCTACGCTCCCTGCGACGGCAAGGTGACCGTCACCATGGGTCACGCCGTGGGCCTGCAGTCCGATAGCGGCATCGAGGTTCTGGTGCACGTTGGCGTCGATACCGTCAACATGAACGGCGACGGCTTCGAGGGCTTCGTCAAGGCCGACGACGTTGTCAAAGCTGGTCAGCCCATACTCAAGATCGACCGTGCCAAGATCGCTGCTGCCGGCTACAAGGACTGCGTCGTCGTGGCCGTGTCCAACACCGCCGAGTTTGCCGACGTCGAGCTCGCCGTCGAGGC
Source organism: uncultured Collinsella sp. (assembly GCA_900553345.1). Taxonomy (GTDB): domain Bacteria; phylum Actinomycetota; class Coriobacteriia; order Coriobacteriales; family Coriobacteriaceae; genus Collinsella. The sequence continues at coordinate 4,011 of USDE01000076.1, read as the reverse complement.
CGAGTCTACCGTCGCCGCCGGTGACGCCATCGTTAAGGTCGTCCGCAAGTAGTCTGCGGCGTCCAGAAGATGCGCAAGGGTGGTCGGGTTGTCCGGCCACCCTTTTTTAATAGGCTAAACAGGTGCATTTTATTGCAAGGGGCTTGCTTTACGGGCCATTCGTTCGTCAAATTGAGCCGCCTGCGCTTTTGCGACGCAGGGGGTTGGGCCGGGCCGCTAATATGGACTTGCTGTTACGACGTGCGCTGCGCAGGGAACGCGGCGCCGCTTGTTTGGAGGAATGTCATGAAAAAGAAGCTGCTGCTTGCGCCCCTGATGGCTGCCCTGGTCGCGTGCGTGGTTTTGCTTTCCGGCTGCGGAGGGCCTTCGGTGGAGGAGCTCATCACCAACGACCTTACGAGCCAGTTTGACGAGATCAAGAACGGCGGCGATGATTTCCTCTCCGGTCTGGAAGAGGCTTCGGGCGACGAGTTTGAGCAACTGGGCATCGATCCCAAGGAGTACGCCAAGAGCTATCTCGAGGGCTTTGATTACAAGATCGGCGATGTGACGGTCGATGAGGACAAGGGCACTGCGACCGCCGAGGTTACCATCACCTGCAAGTCCATGAATAAGATCGTCGAAGATTTCGCCACCCAGTATCAGGAGAAGGTCGCCGCACTCGATACGATGCCTTCCGAGGATGACCTGTACAAGATGGCCGGCCAGGTCATGGTCGACGTGACCAAGGCCGCTAAGACCAAGGACACCAAGGTCACCTTTAAATATTCCGCCAACGAGGATAACGAGTGGTCTGCCGACGATTCCGCAACCACCGAGATGATGAATGCGATGATGAGCTAGGGGGTTACGCGGTTCTACGAACCGCGTAACTGCTCGACGCTGCAAACGCCCCTAAGCGGCAATCTGACGTTCAATTTCAAGGGCGCGACCAGAAGGTCAGCGCCCTTTCATTTCACGTCACCTTGCTCGCTTAGGGGCGTTTTCGCTGTCCGTCCTCTACCTGCGGCGTTGCCATGGTAGTCATTGGGGCGGCACTTGGGGACGTTCCTTTTCTGCCGGCAGTTGGGGACACTTCTTTGGTACGGGGGCAGCTAAAAGAGCCCCGTCCCACATTAGCTGCCCGTGGGGGGGATGTGCGGTTACTCGCCCAGTGCCAGCGCTGCGAGCTCGTTCTGGGTGTCCACCACGTAGTCGGCGCCGGCGGACTCCAGCTCTGCGCGGCCGCGGAAGCCCCAGCTGACGCCCGCACTCTTAAGGCCGGCGTTGTGACCGGTCAGGATATCGACATTGGAATCGCCCACATAGAGCGTGGTCGACGGATCGGCGCCTAGCTCTTCCATCACATGCAGCGTGACGGGTGCTTCGGGCTTGGGCGGAAACGCATCGACACGGCCCTGCACCAGCGCAAAGCGCTTGGAACCAAAATACTTTTCGATAAGCGAAGCCGCCGAGACGTGGTCCTTGTTAGTGAGCACGGCAAGCTGAACGCCCGCGGCGCGCAAGCGGTCGAGCATCTCGATCGTGCCGGCATAGGGAGCGGTGTGGTCTTCCTTGTGCTCGCCGTAGTAAGCCCTAAACTCGGCAAGCGTCTGCTCAAACATGCGGCCGTCGCCTGCGTACTCGGCGGGCATAAAGCGCTCAACCAGCTTGAGCATGCCGTTTCCCACCTTGTAGCGGTACTCGTCAACGGCAAACGTGGGCCAGCCGTGCGCCTCGCAGGTATGGTTGCCGGCGGCCGCCAGGTCCTCGAGCGTGTTGAGAATGGTGCCGTCCAGGTCAAAGATCACATGGGAAAAAGCTGCTGCCATGGGTGCTCCTGCCGCTTGAGTTGTAAAACGCACCCCATGATACTGGGCATGCGTGCCGGGCATGTTTGGAATCTGAATATCTTTAATAGCCCTGAGCCTTTGTCGTTAGCAAATCCTCGGCAGCTGTTCTCCCACGAGCATGTCGAGGATGCGGGTCGAGCCCCAGCCGGTGCGCACGCGCACGGCGGGATGGGCGCCCTCGGCAAGTGGCAGCACGCGACCGATGATGGCGGCATTCTCGCCGTAGCGGGCGGCGCGCATGGCGCTCAGCGCGGCATCGGCTTGCTCGGCCGGCACGACGGCAACCATCTTGCCCTCATTTGCCACCTGCAGCACGTCATAGCCGAGCATCTCGCAAGCCGCCTGCACATCGGGACGCACGGGCACGGCATCCTCGTCGACCTCCATGGCGACATTGCTGGCCTGGGCAAACTCGTTGAGTGTGGACGCTAGGCCACCGCGCGTGGGGTCGCGAAAGCAACGCGTGCCGGGCGCTGCGGCCAGAACGTCGGCAATCAGGTGGTTGAGCGGCGCGGCATCGCTTTCGATCGTGCTCGAAAACGCCAGGCCCTCGCGTTGGCTCATGATGGCGATGCCGTGGTCGCCCAGCGTACCCGAGACCAGGATGACATCGCCGGGGCGGCAGTTGGCGCCGCTGAGCGCCACGCCCGTGGGAACCTCGCCCACGCCGGCGGTATTGATGTAGACGCCGTCGGCCCCGCCGCGCTCGACCACCTTGGTGTCGCCCGTGATTATGGACACGCCCGCCTCATGCGCCGTTTCGGCCATCGTCTGCACAATCTGGCGGAGCCTATCCATGGGATAGCCCTCTTCGAGGATAAAGCCGCACGATAGGTAGCGCACGTTGGCGCCCGAGGTCGCGACGTCGTTGACGGTTCCGCACACGGCGAGACGGCCGATGTTGCCACCGGGGAAGAACTGCGGCGAGACTACAAAGCTGTCGGTCGACATGGCGATGCGCCCGCTCGCGGGCAGCGCGGCGACGCCGGCGTCGTTGCCTTCGAGCAGCTCGGGCGACCCAAAGGCATCCAAAAAGACCTCATCGATGATGCGTTTCATCATCTGACCGCCAGAGCCGTGGCCCAACAGGACGGTGCTATCGGTGGCAGTACGGGACATATCGAAAACTCCAATCGTGGGTGATGCCGGTGTGCGGGTGCGTCCGGACTAGTCGCGGTAGCGGTAGTACGCCGCGCAGCTGCCTTCGGAACTCACCATGCACGGGCCGACGGGGTGCTCGGGCGTGCAGGTGCGGCCAAAGAGCGGGCAGCTGCTCGGCGTAATGGCCCCGCGCAGCACGTCGCCGCAGCGGCACCCGCGTGGCTCGACCGTCGGCTCGATGGACACGTCAAAGCGCATGCTGGCATCAAAGTGCGAAAACTCGGGACGAATGGCGAGTCCCGAAGCCGCAATCGATCCCAGCCCGCGCCACGTGGTATCGCACGGCTCAAATACCTGCTCGACCAGCTGGCGCGCCACAGGATTGCCGTCGGCATTGACGCCGCGACGGTAGGCGTTGTCGATCGCGGGTTGCCCCTCAACAACCATCTGGACCAGCATGCAGATACCCTGCAAGATGTCAACCGGCTCAAATCCCGTTACCACGCCTGGAGTCTTAAACTCGTCGACCAAAAAGCCAAAGGGGGCCAAGCCCGTGATGGTGGCGACGTGGCCCGGCAGGATAAAGCCGTCGATGGCGGTCTCGGGGTCGTTGGCGATGGCGCGCAACGCCGGCGGCGTGGTCTTGTGGGCGCAATAGACCGAGAAGTTCAAAAGCCCGCGCGCCTCGGCCTCCAAGATGGCGGCGGCGATGGTGGGCGTCGTAGTCTCAAAGCCCACGCCCATAAAAATGACCGGGCGATCAGGGTTTTGCTCGGCAATGTCGAGCGCGTCGAGCGGGGAATAGACGATGCGGATGTCGCGCCCTGCCGCCTTTTGCGCAGCGAGCGAGGTGGACGATCCGGGCACGCGCATCATGTCGCCAAAGGTGGTGATGATGGCGCCGTCTATGTTGGCGAGCGCGATCGCGTGGTCGATGTCGCGGTTGGCGGTTACGCAGACGGGGCACCCCGGGCCACTCAGCAGCTTGAGCCCGGCCGGCATAATGGAGCGAAAGCCATAGCGGCCGATGCTCACGGTGTGCGTGCCGCAGACTTCCATAAGGTTGATGGTGCGGTCG
>USDE01000075.1 GCA_900553345.1 uncultured Collinsella sp. | reverse complement strand
TATCCTGCTCCTTCGGAGCTGTGGATAAGGGGGCTTCGTGCTGCGGAATGCATTCAGAGGGAAACCCGTCGGGTCCCTTCGTCCTCGGTCTTCGGGGATTAATGCTGAGGGAAGAATGGTGCGCTTCGCGCCTCATTTGGAGTGCGGCGGGAGCTTCTTGCGTCCTGCGGAGTGTGCCTAAAAGTAAACTGATGGCGGGCCCTGCGATGTCCGGTCTTCAGCGGATTGGCCGCTGGGTGAGGGTGGTGCTTGGGGCGACGTGCAAAAAACGGAGTTTTCAGCAGCTAAAGATTGATGTATAGGACCATAGGTGACGTTTGCGGTCTTTGTTGATGCCTTTGCGCGCCAATTGGGCCTTGTCAATGTTCAAATATGGATGGTTTCTTGCTGCATGCTGTCTAGAAGGGAAGAACCATGGAGGCTTCTTGGCTTTCGATAGACCTTTAGCTCCAAAGACTTATCTCGCGATGCTGAATACTCCCAAAAATGCACGCTCAGGAGGGGGCTACCCTGTTACGATTCGAAACGCATGCGTCATTCTATGCAGTTTATTGACTAATTTATGCAAGATAGCTTACACGCGCATGCCATAGGACTGATGTTTGTCTCGGCGCCGTTATAGCCATCCTGTCCATAGTGTCTTTTACAAGCTGCCGCGGCCCCCTTTGGGATCGCGGCAGCTTTGTTGTGGGTCAAATATGAACGTTGTGTTAATGAGTCGGTGGACGGTGGTGTTTTTCGGTGAGCGGCGTATCCTTCCAACGGTTTATCTAGTGTGTCAGTTGAAAGGAAGAGGGCGCTCGTCATTGTTTGAATGTGAACTGCCGTTTGACCACAAGACGTTGCATCTGGAGCTCGAGGATAAGAACTTCGCGGGTGTGATGGAAGGTCATCAAAACGAGTTTAAGACTACAAAATCGCAGGAAGAGCTGGTAGAGGAGTCGCTTGCCAATCCTTATGGCTCCCCTTCGCTCGAGGAGCTTTGTGCTGGTAAGAAGGATATCGTCATCATTAGCTCCGATCATACGCGTCCCGTTCCCTCGCGTGTGACGATGCCTATTCTGCTGCATCACATCCATTCCGCTGCGCCCGAGGCTCGCGTGCGTATTTTGGTTGCTACGGGTATGCACCGTCCGTCGACGCACGAGGAACTCGTCAACAAGTACGGCGAGGAGATCGTTGCCAACGAGGAAATCGTTATGCACGTCGCGACTGACGACAGCATGATGAAGAAGATCGGCACCCTGCCTTCTGGTGGCGAGTGCATCATCAACAAGATTGCCGCCGATTGCGATCTGCTGCTTGCCGAGGGCTTTATTGAGCCGCACTTCTTTGCCGGTTTCTCTGGTAGCCGCAAGTCCGTCCTGCCTGGCATCGCCAGCTACAAGACCATCATGTACAACCATAACGGTCAGTTTGTGAACGATTCTCATTCGCGTGCCGGCAACCTGTGCCACAACCACGTGAGCGAGGATATGTTTGCCGCTGCCGAGATGGCTCACCTTGCCTTTGTGCTTAACGTGGTGCTCAACGGCAAGCACGAGGTCATCGGTTCTTTTGCCGGTGACATCCACAAGGCGCACGAGGCTGGCTGCGAGTTCGTGAAGAGCCTTGCCGGCGTTGAGCCCGTCGAGTGCGAGATTGCCATCACCACCAACGGCGGCTACCCGCTCGACCAGAACATCTACCAGGCCGTGAAGGGCATGTGCGCTGCTGAGGCCACGCTTCCCGAGGGCGGTGTGATCATCGACGTCGCCGGTTGTGCCGACGGTCACGGCGGCGAGGGTTTCTATCACAACATCGCCGACAACGATCCGGCAGAGTTTGAGCGCGCCTGCATCGATCGTCCCAAGGACGAGACCCTGCCCGATCAGTGGACGAGCCAGATCTTTGCCCGCATCCTGGCACATCACCCTGTGATCATGGTCACCGACCTGTGCGATCACCAGATGCTCAAGGATATGCACATGACGCCGGTCAACACTATCGAGGAGGCGCTCAAGCTCGCCTTTGAGATGAAGGGTGCCGATGCCAAGGTTGCCGTCATTCCCGATGGCCTGGGCGTTGTCGTCGCGCAGCACTAGTGCACGGCCTAAACGAATCGTTTATAACCGACAAGAAAGATAAGGTTTTATGCTTACCAAACTCCTCTGCGAATTCGGCGCAACTGCCCTCATGATCATCTTTGGCGTGGGCGTGCACTGCGATACCGTGCTCAAGGGCACCAAGTATCAGGGCTCCGGCCATATGTTTGCCATCACCACCTGGTCTTTTGGCATCTCGGTCTGCCTGTTTGTCTTTGGCGGTGCCGTGTGCATGAACCCCGCCATGGTGCTTGCCCAGTGCATCGTCGGCCTGGTACCGTGGAGCAGCTGCATCCCCTTCATGATTGCCGATATGCTCGGTGGCTTTGCGGGTGCCGTGATCGCGTGGTTGATGTATGCCGATGAGTTCAAGGCTTCCGATGGTGTCGTCGATCCCATTGCCCAGCGCAACATCTTCTCGACCAACCCCACCACCGAGGGTACGAACTATGCCCGCAACTTCTTCTGCGAGGCTATCTGCACCTTTGTGTTCATCAGCGCCATCCTTGCTGCTGCTAACCGTGCTGGCGAGAACGTCTTGATGCTCGCCATCTGCGTCGGCCTGATCGTTTGGGCTGTTGGCATGGGCATGGGCGGTATCACTGGCTTCGCCATGAACCAGGCTCGTGACCTTGGTCCTCGCATGGCCTATCAGGTGCTGCCGATCAAGAACAAGGCTGACAACAACTGGAAGTACGGCCTGCTTGTTCCTGGCATCGCTCCGTTTGTCGGTGCCGCTCTGGCCGCACTGTTTGTGCACGGTTTCTTGGGCATGTTCTAGTCCAAAACAATTGATATAACGCCCGGGTCCGGCATAGGTTAACTTTCCGCCGCGTCCTCGGACATGCAAGAAGCTCCCGCTGCGCACTTCGTGCGGCGGGAGCTTCTTGCGTCCTGCGGAGTGCGGCGGAAAGTTAACCTATGCCGGACCCTGCGGGAATCCAGTTGCGTTCGAACAAGCAACCAACATATATATCTGAATTTGGATGTGGTGGGCACTTTGTTGTTAGGCGCTTTGAGGTGCGAGTGACACTTTGGGATGCGTGGCGGCTTGGGTTGGGGCGATGCTTTGGGATGAGTTTCTTACTTAGTTGAAAAGGGGCTTTATGGCTGAGAGGTAGTCTTTGGCTACGTCGGCTTTGTTTGCTTGGAAGTTGTGCCAGGCCCACCATTGGACCATTCCTACGAAGCTTGAGGCTATGTGGTGTAGTAGGAAGCTGCGGTCCATGGTGGCGGCGGGGCCGTTTGGGTCGGTGGGGACGGTTTCGGCTGCTCGTGACATGATGGTCTTGCGTAGGCTGTCGGCGAAGACGCGTGAGCCGGCGCCGGCTACGAGGGCTCGAACGCCCTGGCGACGCTCCCAGAGGTTGTTGAGGATATGCTCGACCTGCACGAGTGGGTCGTCGAGCGGTGTGCCATCGTCGTCGAGGGCGTGGGTGCAGATGTCGCTCACGAGTTCGGACAGCAGGTCGTCTTTGCTCTTAAAGAGACCGTAGAATGTTGCGCGGCCTACGTGAGCGCGCGCGATGATGTCGCCGACGGTAATCTTGCCGTAGTCCTCCTCGCGAAGGAGCTCGGAAAATGCTGCGACGATGGCGGCGCGGCTTTTGGTTTTGCGGGCATCCATGGCTATGCATCCACGTGAACAAGCAGGCAACGGAGCGTGCCGGAGCAGCCCTCGTAGGGGCGCTTACCGGCGCCGTAGCCGACGGCCTCGATGCGGTAGCGGGCCGGCAGGTGCTCGGACGTGCGCAGTGCGGCGACGATGGCGGCGCCCGTGGGCGTCACAAGCTCGCCAGCGACCGGTGCGGGCGTGAGGGCGATATTGCCCGCCTGGCACAGGTTGACGACAGCGGGGACGGGAATGGGCATGAGGCCGTGGGCACAGTGGATGGTACCGTGACCCTCGGAGAGCGATTCGACCACGATGTCCTCGATGCCCAGGTCATCGAGGCAGATGGCGACCGAGCAGATGTCAACGATGGAATCGATGGCGCCTACCTCGTGGAACATGACGGTCTCGAGCGTTTTGCCGTGGGCCTTGGCCTCGGCGGCGGCGAGCGCGGTAAAGATGGCGAGCGCGTGACGCTTGGCGCCATCGCTTAACTGCGAGCCATCGATGATGGCGGTGACGTCCGCCAAAGAACGGTGGTGATGGTGGTGGGCGTGATGGTGACCCTCGTGGCCATGACCGTGGGCCTCATGGTCATGCTCGTGGCAGTGCTCATGTTCGTGCTCGTCATGATCATGATGGTGGTGCTCATGCTTGTGCGTGTGCTCGGCAGCTGCCTCGTTGCCGTAGAGCCAGGCCATGTCGTGGTCGTGGTTCTCGAGCTCCTCTGCCAGCTGAACGTCAAAGTCGCAGGCGTCGATGCCATGCTTGTTTACGCGGGTGACGGCAATCTCAAAGCCGTCGACCGGCAGCGTGGCGAGCTGTTCGCGCAGGTGCTCCTCGCTGGCGCCCAGGTCGAGCAGGGCCGCGACGGTCATGTCGCCGCTGATGCCCGAGGTGCCGTCGATGATAAGCGTGTGCTGATGGTTGGACATGGAATGCTCCTTAACGGGCGCAGGACGTGCCGGCGCTCAGATGATTGATAAGACTTGCCTGGTAGGCGGCGCCGAAGCCGTTGTCGATGTTGACGACCGAAACGCCGCTGGCGCAGGAGTTGAGCATGGCGAGCAGTGCGGCCACGCCGCCAAAGCTCGCGCCATAGCCCACGCTGGTAGGAACGGCGATGACCGGACAGCTCACCAGGCCTCCGATGACGCTCGCCAGGGCGCCCTCCATGCCGGCGATGGCGATGACCACCTGCGCCTGGGCAAGTTCCTCAGCATGAGCGAGCAGGCGGTGCAGGCCGGCGACGCCTACGTCGTAGAGGCGATCGACCTCGTTGCCGTAGAACTCGGCCGTCAACGCGGCTTCCTCGGCGACGGGCAGGTCGCTCGTGCCGGCGCAGGCGACGACGATGCGTCCGTTGCCGGTAGGGGAGGGCTTGCCACCTACGAGGGCGAGCTGAGCGTCCGGGACATATCCCAGGTCGATGTCGCGGCCGAGAAGCTCCGCGGTGCGTGCGGCTTTTTCGGCATCCAAGCGTGTGACCAGGATGCGCTCCTGGCCGGCATCGCGTAGCGCCTCGATAATGGCGGCAATCTGCTCGGCGGTTTTACCGGCGCCGTAGACAACCTCGCCGGCTCCCTGGCGCACTCCGCGCGAAAGATCGAGCTGCGCAAAACCCAGATCGGCGGTTGGCGCCGTCTGGATGCGCGTGAGGGCGACTGCCGGGGCGACTGCTCCGTCGGCAACATCGCTCAGCAGCTGCTCAAGATCTCGCTTATCCATATATGTTCCCTTCGACGGCGCAAAGTCTAGCACTCAAAGGGTATGTTTCCGAACACTAAGACAAAATTGTTCGGAAACTATAGGACGGACTGATTCAATTGTTAGACGGATCGGCTAGTCGCGCAGGATGATGTCCATGGCGAGCATCAGGTTGCGCTCGTCGATGGCAAACGGGGCTGCCTCGCGCGTCTTGGGCTTGGCGCAAAACGCGATGCCCGTGCCCGCGGCCTGGATCATGGGGATGTCGTTGGCGCCGTCGCCAATAGCGACCGTGTGGGCCATGTCGACGCCGCACTCAACTGCCCAGTCCAGCAGCTGGATGAGCTTGGACTCCTTGGTCACAATCTCGGCAGCCAGCTTACCGGTAAGCTTGCCGTCCACGACCTCCAGGCGGTTGGCCAGGCAAAAATCGATGCCCGCGGCGGCCACGATCTTGTCGGCGACCTCGTGGAAGCCGCCGCTCACCACGCCGACCTTCCAGCCCTTGCTGTGTGCCGAGCGCACAAGCTCCAGAGCGCCGGGGGTAAACGTCACGCGCTCAAAAGTGCGCTCGAACACGCTCTCGTCCAGGCCGGCAAGCAGCCCCACGCGTTCCTCGAGCGCTTGCTTAAAGTCCAGCTCGCCGCGCATAGCGCGTTCGGTGATCCGCGCAACTTGCTCGCCCACGCCGGCCTCCTCGCCCAAAAGATCGATGACCTCCTGGTTGATGAGCGTGGAGTCGATATCCATAACGATGAGGCGTGCAGTCATGACGGGCCTTTCCAAGTGCTGTTTTATTGGGGCATATTGTCGCACGTGACGAGCGCGGGCGGGTGCCGCGGCGCGTCAATTGTTTCGTCTCCGTCAAGTCTTTGGGCAGGAGCTACTTTTCCGCGGCACATCGACACAGGTGCGATAAGATAGAACGCCATGTCTGGCTGCGCGGTTTACGCAGGCCGGGCAAATCTGTACGACGCCGCCCGGAACGACACGGGGCGGCACAGATCCATAAAGGAGGATCACTGGTATGAGCCAGACCCGTCCCATCGACGAGCATTCCATGCACACCCGTACCTGCGGCGAGCTTCGCCGCGAGAACGTGGGCGAAGAGGTCACCCTCACCGGTTGGGTGAGCCGTCGCCGCGATCACGGCGGCCTTATTTTCTGCGACCTTCGCGACCGCGAGGGCATCGTTCAGGTCGTCTGCGACCCGGACCGTCCCGAAGTCTTCGCCACGGCCGACAAGTGCCGCAACGAATTCTGTCTCAGGGTCGTCGGCGTCGTGCGCGCCCGTCCGGAAGGCACGAAGAACGAAACGCTCGTCTCCGGCGGCATCGAAGTTCTCTGCCATGAACTCGAGATCCTCAA
>USDE01000074.1 GCA_900553345.1 uncultured Collinsella sp. | reverse complement strand
AGATCGCTCTCTGGCACAGGACCCGCCAACTGAAGGCGGGTCCTGCCAGGGATCTCGCTGATAATCGAGAATCTCATAGTTTGTGCCTGGGAGCGCTACTCGGCTGCCTCGTCAGCAGCGGCCTCGCTCTGGGTGATGTAAGCAGCCTCGGCAACCATGTCGTCGACATTAGCCTTGGCCTGCTCGACCATGTCCTGGTAGCCGTTCTTGATGCGCATGCCGCACGCGATACCCTGCACGCAGGCATTCTTTACCGGAGCGCTGGTAAGCAGCTTGATGCCGGCCGTGCCAAGCAGAAAACCGCCACCGACAAGCAGGGTGTTAAACGTCGACTTCTTCATGTTGCTTCTCCCTTTTGCCGCACAAGCGCGGCATGGTGCCTTAGCACCCGAGTTCATTAGTTTGCTCGAGCACGCTTTGAGACTAGTTTAGTCGAACTATTATGGTCAACCAAAGTTAACCTTTGGAAATCTTGGTCCCCTTTCCTACAGCTGCCAGGCAGCCGCTTCCTTTTGCAGTGCGACCATGCGGGCAAATTCTCCACCTGCCGCCTTGAGCTGAGCCGAAGCACCCTGCTCGGCAACCACACCATCCTTGAGCACAACGATTTTGTCGGCATTTTCCACCGTACGCATACGGTGGGCAATAACGATAACCGTCTTACCTGCAAGCAGACGGGAGAGTGCCTGCTGTACCACGGTCTCATTCTCCACATCCAAGCTTGCCGTCGCCTCGTCCAACAGCACGATGGGCGCGTCTTTGAGCAGCGCGCGGGCGATGGAGATGCGCTGGCGCTCGCCACCGGAGAGTTTGGAGCCGTTCTCGCCGATCATGGTGTCGTAGCCCTGCGGCATGCGGTTCACGAACTCGTCGCAGTTGGCGGCACGCGCGGCCGCAAGCACTTCCTCATCGGTGGCATCACGACGCCCGAGGCGGATGTTTCCCATCACCGTGTCGTCAAAGAGCAGCACGTCTTGGAACACAATGGCGTAGTCGCGCAGCAGCACCTCGGGATCAACGCCCGCAACATCCACGCCACCCACGGTGACCGTGCCTTCGGTGGCATCCCAAAAGCGCGCAGCTAGGCGACTCACCGTAGACTTACCGGAGCCTGAAGGACCAACGAGTGCCGTAACCTCCCCTTCCCTAGCGGTAAAGCTCACATCGGTAAGGACCTTCTCGCCGGCGCGGCCGTCCTCGCCCGCACCATAGCCAAATGCCACGTGATCGAACACCACATCGTGGCCCACGGGCTCAAATTTCTCGCTGCCCCGCGCCACAGGCTCTTCCATGATAGAGCGCATACGCTTAGCTGACGACTCGGCGGCAAACAGCTCGGACACCAGCATCAACGCCTGGTCAAAGGGCGCATAGATACGGCTCACCATAAGCAGGAAGGCAAACATCACCAAAAAGTCGACCTGTCCGGAGGCGACCACCGCGGCACCCGTGACCAGCGTGGTGGCAATGCCCAGACGCAGGATGGCAAAGGCGGAGTTGACCAAAAGCCCGTTAGCGAGCTCGCCCTTGGTGGTCTCGCGCTCCTCGGCATCGATCACGGCGTTGAGTCCCTCAAGATAATGGGCCTCCTGGTTGGTGGCACGGATCTCGCGAACGCAGTCGAGCGTCTCTTGAATTGCCTCGGTAACCTTGACCTTCTCGGCACGTACGCAATCGAACACCGGGGTCATGGGGCCGCGTGTTAGATACAGCACGGCAAAGGCCACGGGAACGCTCCAAAACGCCGCGATCGCCAGCTGCCAGCAAAAGAACAGCGACGCCACGAACACAATGGCGCTTGCGATGATGGCACCCCAAAGCTCTCCCAGCACGTGGCTGTAGGCATGCTCCATGGCCTGGACGTCGCCCATGATGGTCTCGGTTAAATCGGCCAGATCACGACGACCAAAAAACGACAGCGGCAGTTTGCGCAAGCGCTCGGCAATCTCCATACGCTGCTTGCCGCACTCCTCGTAAAAGATGCAGTAGGTGTAGTAATACTGCTGCCAGTTAGAGGCAAAGAGCAACACAAAAAAGACCACGAGGCCGCCCACGATCGGCAGGGCATCCGGCAGGTCGGCGCCAGTGGCGAGATGTTCGACAAAACCGGCCATGACCAGGAATAAAAAGCCCATGCCGGCCATGGTAATAAGATTGGTGAGCGTGGTCCAGAAAATGCCGCGCTTTACGCCGGCGACGCCTTTATCGGATAGGAAATACTTCTTTTGGAATGAGGCGAACATTTAGGCCTCGCCTCCCTTCGTGACGGCGGCATCCGCGGTCGCTGCAGTGATTTTCCAGCTCGCGGCCTGTTCGTATTCGGCCCACATCTTGGCATACAAACCCTCTTGGGACAGCAACTCGGCATGAGTACCCGACTCCTGCACGCTGCCCTGGTTGAGCACCACGATTTGGTCTGCGCCCACTACAGTCGAGAGTCGGTGCGCAATCATAATGACCGTGCGACCCGCCGCCAGCTTGCTAAATGCGCGCTGGATGAGTGCCTCGTTCTCGGGATCGGCAAACGCCGTGGCCTCATCGAGCACCACGATAGGCGCGTCTTTAAGGATCGCGCGGGCGAGTGCCACGCGCTGGACCTCGCCGCCCGAAAGATATGCTCCGCCGGCACCGAGCATGGTATTGATGCCCTGTGGGAGCTTGGCCACAATGTCGTCGCACTGAGCTGCGGAGAGGGCCGCACGCACTTCGTCGTCAGTGGCCGTAGGCTTGGAGGCGCGCACGTTATCGGCAAGTGTTTGCCGGAACAGCTGGTTGGTCTGGAACACGAAGGCAACCTGGTCCATAAGCTCGTGCGGATCCATATCGCGAACGTCCACACCGCCCACGAGTACGCGGCCCGAAGAGACATCCCAAAAACGAGGAATCAGGCTTGCGCAGGTTGACTTGCCGCCACCCGAAGGACCCACCAGAGCGAGGGTGCTACCAGCTGGAACGCTAAAACTTACATGGCTAACGGCAGGTGCTTCGGCACCCTCGTACGTAAAGTTCACGTCCTCAAATCGCACGTCGCCGCCGGCAGGGTGCTTGGGTTGGGCGGGCACGGAGAGCTGCTTGGAATCCATGACGCTTCGAATACGAGCCAGCGAATCGGCACTCATCTGAGAGGCCTCGCCCACAAACATGAGCTTGGTCATGGCCGTCGGCACCACGGCCGAAAATATCGCGTAAAACGTGAAGTTTGCCATAAAATGCGCGAAGTCCGTCTCGCCCGGCGCCAACAGCAACGCCACGGGTAACAGGAATGCCACAAGACCATTGAGCGCGGTAAGGTTGAGTACCTGCGGACCTCGACAGAACGTGCCCGCATAGTTTTGTGCCATGTCGGCGTATTCGGCGATCGCATCGTGGAAGGCCTTAAAGGAGTAGACCGTCTGCTGAAACACCTTGACCACGGGGATGCCGCGTACGTATTCGGTGCCGGTCTTGTTCATCTTGACCAGCGCTCCCATGTAGGCCTTCATGAACTCGGCGCCTTTGCCGCCCATCATGGTGGCCATGGCGCCAAACGAAACGACGACCGAGATAAGGCATGCCGCGCCCAAGCGCCAATCGAGGGCGAAAAGCAACACGAGCAGGCCCACGACCATGGCGGCGGCGCCCGCGATATCGGGCAGCATGTGCGCGAGCAGAGTCTCGGTGGAGGCGGCGCATCCGTCTACAACACGACGCAGCTCACCGGTGGCGTGCGTGTCAAAGTAGCCAAGCGGCAGCTTAAGCAGGTGCTCGCTCGTAGTCTTGCGGATATTGGACGCGCAGCGAAACGCAGACAGGTGCGTGCACATAAGCCCCACGAAATAAACTACGATGCTTGCCAGGGCAAAACCCACGGCCCACCAGCCATACATCGCGATATCGGTGGCTTCGCTCCAGTTAGGTGCCACAGCGATAAGGTCTCGCGCGACAAACCAGATGCACACGTACGGGCCAAAGCTCAGCAGCTGCGAGAGCGCCGAGAGAGCCATGCCCAAATAAGTTAGGAATTTACGGTCGCCGGCATACGCGAGCAACTCGCCGATACCGACGCCTTCCCTTTTTGATCCCTTTGCCATGAGGTTCCCTTCTGACGGCTTGAGAGTTAACCTCAATCAACTTATCATTGATATGTTAGTCAAGGCTCACAATCGAGCCAGGCGTGGACGTTTTCGCAAAGGAAGGGGACGCTTTTGAAAATGCATCGGGCCGCAACCGACATAACTGAGCTCTACGCACCACAGTTTGAGCAGTTTGGCCTGGAGCTTTCCGGCAAGGGCGCTGTCTTTACCGGCGAGGTGGCAAACGATCGGGCGCACGGCCGCGCATGGATCATGCCCCTCTCCCCCACCTGCATCGTCATGGAGCATTTCATTACCCCGACGCACGATATGTACCTGGCCGAATACACACCCGAACCGTACGCATGCGTGAGCGAAGTCAGCGCGCCCACGCTCATGTGCATGCCCGAGGCTGGCATAACGCCTGCGAACCTTAAACCCTTGCATGGACCGTGGCCAAACAATGCCGTGTGCAGCTTTATCCAAGATAGCTGCGGCGAAGAACTAAGCCCGCTGTTTGCAGGACAGCTTTATCACTCGCGCTCGGTGCTCTTTTTGCCTGGATATTTTGACGAACTGGAGCACCGCTATCCCACCGAGTTCGCGGGAATCTTTGAGGCGTTTGCCGAGCCATGGCACGAGGAGGCGACGTCTGCCATCTGCCACACGCTGCGCCGGATTAACGAGGACCGCGCCCGCACCGTAGGCGGACACGTCTATATGCAGGGCATCGTGGAGGCCATGGTCGCGGAGCTCGCCTGTTCGCGCGCGGCCCACAAGCAGGCGCGGCAGGCGGCAGACACACGCGTCAGCATAACCATTGCCGAAGAAGCAACGGCAATGATTGAGCGCGCGCTCGACACAGGCAGACGTGTGGGTATCAACGAGGTGGCCGAGAGGCTCTACACAAGCCGCTCCAAACTATGCGCCACCTTTAAGGCCCAAACTGGCGAGTCCCTGGGCGCCTACATGCGCAGGCGCCGTATGGAGCGAGCACAGGACCTTTTGGCCGATAGCGCGCTCACGATAGCGCAGGTGGCAGAGCGTCTAGGCTACCCTCAGCAGGCCGCCTTCGCCCAAGCCTTCAAACAACACACCGGCATGACACCCACGGCTTGGCGAAGCAAGCATCGCTAAGGCCCAAGCTCCCTGGCCGTAACGGAGCGATTAATTAGCCGCCGCCCGTCAGCTCACCCAGGATCTAAACGTCAAGATATGCACAATCAAGCGCCTTTTTGATAAGAGGGACAGATCGATCAGCCAAATACAACGGAATGTTGAGCACCCCGTCGTCGAGCTTTAGGTTCTTAAGTGAGTAGCGGACCCTCAATGGAGTCGTCTCCGCATGCTTGTCGGCATAGTACTTAAGGCTCTTGGAATGAACGACCTCTCCCGATTTGACCTCGACGGGAACGATTTCGTTTCCGACTTGAATCAAAAAATCGACTTCGTGCTTCGGCTTCTCGTTTGTCCAATAACGCGGAGCAGCATCTAACTGTGAAAGTAATGCCTGAAGCACATAGTTCTCGGCGAACGAACCTTTGAACTCCGAAAATAGCGCATCCGAGATGGCAAAAGCGGACGCATCCAGCCTTGCCATGCGGCGCAGCAAGCCGACATCAAGACAGTAGACCTTAAATGCCTTGAGGTCATCGTACGCAGAGAGCGGCACACCACCAGCAGCATTAAGGCGAACCGCCGTGATGAGCCCAGCATCGGCAAGCCATTCCAGAGCATCCTCGTATTCTCGAGCACGAGCCCCCTCGCGCACCGCACCCCAAACGAACTTTTTGTTCTCGCGCGCCAACTGAGTTGGAATCGAGTTCCATATTTGCGAAAGCTTGGCGAACTGCGCACGGCCACCATGCTTGGCAAAATCGCGCTCGTAGGAATCCAAGAGATCAGACAACACCTTATCGACCTGAACGATATCGCCCGTCTCCACCCACCGGCCAAGAGCCTCTGGCATGCCGCCGCATGCAAAATAACGACGAAGATGCTCGACGAGACGGACATGGAAGAAATCGGGCACTGTCTCGATCTGATCCAGGCCGCCAAGGTATTCGTCGTAGTTTGCAGCGCCCTCGGCTTTCAGAAACTCGGAAAAGCTCATGGGGCGCATCTCCATGAACTCGACCTTTCCCACCGGAAAAGCGCTGGTCTCACGGGACAAGCGAACGCCCAACAAAGACCCTGCGCATGCGACGTGATACTCGGGGGCCTCGTCACAGAAGTATTTAAGGGCACCGACTGCAGAAGGACAATCCTGGATCTCATCAATAATAAGCAGCGTCTCGCCAGGATCGATAGGCTGTCCAAGCGCCAGGGAAAGATTTGAGATGATCCGTCGAGGATCGCGCGTACCTTCGAAAAACTGAGCGTACTCGCTCTGTACCCCAGGTGACGGCTCCTCGAGCGTCAGATACACAAAATTGCGGTACGAGGTTCGGCCGAACTCCTTAAGCGCCCACGTCTTTCCAACCTGGCGCGCCCCCTTAAGGATAAGCGGCTTACGATATTCCGACGCTTTCCAAGCGTTAAGCTTGGCAATGATATCTCGCTGCATGACCGAACCTCCCGCAAAGAAACTTCCGTAAACGTGATATTTCCCACATTTTACCCCAGGGAAAACGTGATGTTTATCACATTTACGGAAGTATTAAGCTCAGTTCGCCACACTTTCATCACATTCAAAAGACGGAGGCGCATTTTGCGCCTCCGTCACCATCTTTCTATCAGCCCGCCTGACCCGAACGCCCGAGTCGTCACAGAACCCGGGAGCCCCGGCAGGGC
>USDE01000073.1 GCA_900553345.1 uncultured Collinsella sp. | reverse complement strand
ATCTCCAGGCTGGTCGAAGGCGCTCCCGCCGATCGCGTAATCGAGGTTCTCGCCGGTAATACCTGCGGTATGAAAAAGACCTCTTGCGCCGATCAGCTTACGCGCGCTATCGAGGCCGCTCGCGCAGAGATCGCCTAATGAGCATCGCTGATCGCTTTAAGAATGGAATAACGCGTCGAGGTTTTGTGCTGGGTGGCGCCGCTACCGGTGCTGCTGCCGTACTGGCCGGTTGCTCGAAAAAAACGGGCACGAGTGATGACGCCGCTGGCGAGCCGCAGGTTATCAAGGACGATTCGAAGATTGTCTCGATCACCGATGAGTACGAAGCTGTCGATATCGATCTTGAGCCTGCGGCCTCGTGGACGCTGCCGCTGGGCACGCTGCTGTACTACTGCGATGGCGACTACGCTGCCGCGATGATGGCGCCCGCTTCTGCCCTGCATGCCAATACGCTTGGTGTGCTCAACCTAGGCGATGGCTCGCTTACCACACTTATTGAGGATCCCATTGAGGGAACCGGTTATGCGTTTTACGACGTTCGCGCGGGCGATGGCGTGTTCGCGTGGGTCGAGATGAACTTTGCCAATGCGTCCTGGAAACTCTATGCGCAAAACCTTGCAGGCTCCTCCCTTACCGGCAACGCTGTCGAGCTCGACCGCGGTGGCGAAAACTACGATCCGCCGCTCTTCACAGCGTATGGGTCGTCGGTCATCTGGTATAAGATGCCTTCGTCCGGCGGCACCAAGACGAGTAACGATTCGTACTGCTACCGTCAGTCGCCCAGCGAGTCCAAGCCTGAGACTATTTGGAAGTCGACGGGCCGTTTCGCATCCGCCCCGCGTGTGAGCGACGGCATCCTGACCATCTCGCCCCGCGTGCACAATGATGAGGGCGTCTATTACGGTATGACGGCGATCGACCTGACTGACGGCAACAACACGAAGCGAGCTCAGCTGGTGCTGCCTTCGTCGGTTTCGCCTTTCGAGGCCGTGTATATGGGCGACACCTTCGTGTTCTCCATTGAGGCGACGTATAGCGGTGTGGGTAGCCTGGGCAATATGGGCACCTATATCGGTAACGAGGGCGGGCCGTACCTCTTCCTTTCGCGTGAGCCGCTCGCGTGCGCTGCGGGAAGGAAAAATAAATACCTGGTTAAAGTTCAGGCGTCGCATTTTCTGATTGACACTTCGGCTAAGACCTACGGCTCGCTTCTGTCGCCCGACCGAGCCTTGGAGTATGGCGATTATCCTGCTACGGCGGGTAAATCGAATTCGTTCTTAACGTACGCAACGGTGCGTAACAGCCAGGGAATTCCCGAGACGGTTACCGCTCGCTTGTTCTCTCTTTAGTCTCCGAGGGGTTAAAAAGGCGTCGACAGGGGAATAAGCGCGTTGTGACTATGAGTACCGCCCGCCGAGCTATCGCACCCATGCGATGCCCGGTGGGCTCAGGTGCGTTAAAATGAGCTTGTTCTTAGCTAATTGAGACAGGGGGGCCGTGTTATGGCTTCAGATGCAAAAAAGATTCTGCTGGTCGAGGACGAGAAGGCAATCCGTGACGCTGTCGCTGCCTATCTCGAGCGCGAGGGCTATTGGGTCGTGGGCGTGGGCGACGGCCAGTCCGCTATCGAGGAGTTCGAGAAGCATCAGTTCGACCTGGTCGTGCTCGACCTCATGCTCCCTAAGATTCCCGGCGAGCGCGTTTGCCGCACCATTCGCGATACCTCGGATGTCCCCATCATTATGCTGACGGCCAAGGGCGAGATCGAGGACCGTATTATCGGCCTCGAGCTCGGCGCCGACGACTACCTGATCAAGCCGTTCTCGCCGCGCGAGCTTGTCGCGCGCGTGCGCGCCTTGTTCCGCCGTGCCCACCAGGCCGATGAGCCGGCCGTCGAGGTGCTCGACTTTGGCGATCTGGTCATTGATATCTCGGGCCACAAGATTTTGGTCGAGGGCAAGGAAGTCGACCTGACGGCTTCCGAGTTCAAGCTGCTCACCACGCTTGCCCGTCACCCCGGCCGCGTCTACAACCGCATGGAGCTGGTCGAGAAGGTGCTCGGCTACGACTTTGAGGGTTACGAACGCACCATCGACAGCCACGTGAAGAACCTTCGCGCCAAGCTGGGCGACGACCCCAAGAAGCCCAAGTGGCTCTACACCGTCCACGGTGTCGGCTACCGCTTCGAGGCTCCGACCAAGACCGATAAGTCGGACGAGAAATAAAGGAAATCACATATGACACCTGCGCGCTTTGAAATCGGGCAAAAGCATAAGCAGGAGAACGAGGCGGGTTCCAAGGCTAGTTGGAACACGCCTCGTTCCGATTCACGGCCAACGATGAGCTATCCCTCGCGCATGGCCCTGGCTTTTGCCCTGACATCGCTCATGACGGTATTGGTATTGGTGGGCGTAGTCTCCGTTGTATGGGGCACGGTTTTTACGGATTACACGCGCTCCAATATTGTCGAAATCGCCAATTCCGCTGCCGAAAAGTTGGCAACGTCATATGAGGAAAACGGTTCTTGGACTGCGGGGGAGCTGCGTACGGTCGCGACATCGAGTTTGGTGTCCGACGATCTTGGTATGCAGGTCGTCAATAAAAAGGGCGTCATCGTCTACGACGACTCGTGGCCCTCGGCAAGCGCTACTGCCGATGTACGCGAAAATCAGGCGACGACCGATGGTACGAGCGGAAAGAAGGCATCGCACAGTCCAGTCTCGTCTGCTCCCACCGATTCCAATAGTGTTGCCAACGTTGAGATCGTGACGTCCTCCGGCGAGCACGTGGGTCAGGTCAAATTGTGGGCGGTTGGCTCCGATGCCCTGCTCACCAGGGCAGACTCGGCATTCAGAGAGAAGACCTTTAACGCCATGGCCCTTGCCGCGGTTGTGGCCGTCTGCATCTCGGTCGTTATCGGAGCGCTCATGTCGCGCATGCTCACCAAGCCGATTCATCGTATTACCAGCACCGCCAAGCAGATTCGCGATGGAGACCTGTCCGCTCGTACGGGCTTGCGCGGCGATGATGAGATCGATCAGCTGGGAGAGACCTTCGACGAGATGGCCACCTCACTCGAGAAGGACATGAAGCACGAGAAGCGCCTGACCTCTGATGTTGCCCACGAGCTGCGCACGCCGCTCATGGCCATGCTTGCAACGGTCGAGGCCATGCAAGACGGTGTGTATCCCACCGATGACGAACACCTGGAAACGGTCGCATCCGAGACGCGTCGTCTGGCCCGTCTGGTGCAGCAGATGCTCGACCTGTCGCGCATGGAAAACAGTACCGCGCCACTCAACCTGGAGCCGGTGGATATGGTGCCGTTTGTGCGTTCGATTGTGAATGGCCAGGAGCGCTTGTTTGCCGACCGTGACTTGCGTTTGCGCTTTGCAGATGAGACGCAGGGCCACGATGACGTTGTCGAGGCGGATCCCGACATGATCACGCAATGCGTCATCAACCTCTTGAGTAACGCCATGCGCTATACCCCCGAGGGCGGATGGGTCGTGGTGTCGGTGCTCAGTGACCGTAAACACGTCGATATTGCGGTCTCGGACACGGGCATTGGAATCGCCAAGGAAGACCTGTCGCGCATCTTCGGTCGTTTTTGGCGTGCCGACGCCAGTCGCGCCCGCGAGGCGGGTGGCCTGGGCGTGGGCCTCGCCGTGACCAAGCAGATTGTCGAGCGCCATCACGGCTACATATCCGTGGAGTCGGAGCTTGGAAAGGGTACGACTTTTACGATTCATCTGCCTCGCGAGCACACGGCGGACGCGGCATCTACTACAATGGAGCACTAGCTTTTCGCTACTCGGTGAAGGAGGGGTTTCGTCTCTGCCGCTCCGAGTTTGCGAAAACGTGCGGGGGAGAACCCGCATTACTGTCGTATTTAGGTAAGGAGTGACTCACGTGACAACGATGGAGCGTCGTCCGGATTCCCGTGGCAAGGTTCGTGATATCTATGATGCCGGTGAAAACCTGCTGATGGTCGCCACCGACCGCATTTCTGCGTTCGACTTTATTCTCCCCGACGAGATTCCGTTTAAGGGAGAGGTGCTCAACCGCATCTCGGCATTCTGGTTCGATAAGTTTGCCGACATTGTTCCCAACCATCTCGTCTCCATCGATCCGGCGGATTTCCCCGAGGAGTTTGCCGAGTATCGTGACTACCTCGCCGGCCGCGCCATGCTGGTCAAGAAAGCCCAGACGATTCCTATCGAGTGCATCGTCCGCGGTTATCTGACCGGTTCGGGCAAGAAGACCTATGACGAGAACGGCACCGTATGCGGCATCCAGCTGCCCGAGGGTCTGACCGAGGCCTCCAAGCTTCCCGAGCCGCTGTTCACGCCGTCCACGAAGGCCGAGATTGGCGACCACGACGAGAACATTTCGTTCGAGCGTTGCTGCGAGATCGTGGGCGAGGACATCGCCACGCAGATTCGCGATCTGTCTCTCAAGATCTACAAGGCTGCCGCCGAGTATGCAGCGACCCGTGGCATCATCATCGCCGACACCAAGTTCGAGTTCGGTGTCATTGATGGCAAGGTTACGCTGATCGACGAGTGCCTCACGCCCGACTCCAGCCGTTTCTGGCCCGCCGCCAGCTACGAGGAGGGCAAAATTCAGCCCAGCTACGACAAACAATTCGTCCGCAATTGGCTCAAAGCCAACTGGGATATGACGGGGGAGACCCCGCACCTGCCCGCCGAGGTCATCGATGGCACGTCCGAGCGCTATCGCGAGGCCTTCCAGATCATCACGGGCTCCCAGTTCACAAGCATGAAGGAGAACGCATAAGTGAGTACCCGTAGCGCCACGAACAAGCGCACGCAATCCCACGAAGTTACCGGGGTTGCGCGCAAGTCCGCCGCATCTGCTAAGCCCGCTCGCCAGGCAGCGAGCTCCGTTCGCGTCGTGCCGGCTTCGTCTAAGGCACGCCGCAAAGAGCTCGAGAAGGGTGAAAACCTGGAAGGCCTTTCCAAGGAGGAGAAGCGCGCCCGCAAGGCCAAACAGCGTGCCCGCGAGGACCGCATCTACACGGTGTCGAATATCCTTCTCAAGCAGGATGAGGACTACACCAAGCGCCGTCGTATCTGGTGGGCCGTGCTCGCCATCGGCATGGTACTCGTCGTGGCAATTTGGGCTTCGCTCTACTTCGCTCCCGGCGGCACGGTGTCCAGTCCTGTTCAGATGGTCGGCATCGTTTTGTCCTATGTCATCATCCTGGGTGACTTTATCTACGACTTCGTTCGTATTCGTCCCTTGCGCAACATGTACCGCGCGCAGGCCGAGGGCATGTCCGAGAACAAGCTCAACGCTCTTATCGAGCGCGCGGCTGCCGAGGAGGACAAGAAGGACTCCAAGAAGAAGTAGCGTTTGTATTCATACATATCGCTAAGATATAAGGCGCGTCGTTTTAGCGGCGCGCCTTTTTACTGTTCTATAGATAGATGGAGTGGCACATGATTCGAGCTGCCCTGACGGTCGAAGAAGCTCTGGAGGGCATGAAGGCCCTGGAGCCCAAGATTAAAAACTACGCGCGCCTGGTCGTCTGCAAGGGCGTAAACGTCAAACCCGGCCAGGAGGTTGTCGTTCAGTCTCCGGTCGAGTGCGCGCCTTTTGCCCGCGTGGTGGTCGCGGAGGCTTATGCCGCCGGCGCTGGCCACGTGACGGTCATTTGGGCCGATGATGCCGTGACGAGGCTCACGTACGAGCATGTCGATAAAAGCTATTTTGAGCAGACGCCCGAGTGGAAGCGCCTGCAGCTGGATTCCCTGGCCCAGGACGGTGCCTGCTTTATCTTTATCGAGGGTGCGGATCCTGCGGCTCTCAAGGGTATCGATCCCGCCAAGCCCGCTGCAGCTTCTAAGGCAAGGAACACGCAGTGCAAGGTCTTCCGCCGTGGACTGGACTACAACATCAACCCGTGGTGCATCGCCGGCGCTCCGGTCGTGGCTTGGGCGCGCGAGGTGTTCCCGGGAGACGCCGATGAGGTTGCAATCTATAAGCTGTGGAATGCGATTCTGCACACCGCTCGTGCCGATGGCCAGGACCCGGAGAGCGACTGGGAGCTTCATGACGCGGCGTTCGAAAAGAACTTGCGCTTCCTGAACGACAATCGTTTTGACCGCCTGCATTACACCTCGGCAAATGGAACCGATTTGACGATTGGTATGACGAAGGGTCACGAGTGGGCCGGTGGCAAGGGCAGGACGCCCGATGGACACCCCTTCTTCCCCAACATTCCCACCGAGGAAGTCTTCACCTCGCCTGATCGTATGCGTGCCGACGGTATCGTGTATTCGGCTATGCCGCTCATTCACCACGGTAACAAGGTTGACGATTTTTGGATTAAGTTCGAGGCCGGTCGCGTAGTGGACTACGATGCCCGTGTGGGCAAGGCGACGCTTGCGAGCATTATTGACACCGATGAAGGTGCCGCTCATCTGGGCGAGGTCGCGCTCATTTCCAAGAACACTCCGATCCGCGAAAGCGGCGTTCTGTTCTATGACACGCTCTATGACGAGAACGCTAGCTGCCATCTCGCGCTAGGTGTCGGTTTCCCCGAATGCATCGAGGGTGGGTACGACATGTCCAAGGAAGAGCTCCTGGAGCATGGCGTTAACGTCTCGAGCACGCACGTCGATTTTATGATCGGCACGGACGACATCGATATTACGGGCATTACGCCTGATGGACGTGAAGTTGTGATTTTCCAGAACGGCCAATGGAGTTGGGAATAGTCCCAGACCGTGGTACAATGCCACCCGCGGGCCGTTAGCTCAGCTGGCAGAGCAGGGGACTTTTAATCCCAAGGTCGCGGGTTCGACTCCCTCACGGCCCACCATTTTTGTTTGCTCGGCATGCGATTGT
>USDE01000072.1 GCA_900553345.1 uncultured Collinsella sp. | reverse complement strand
AGAGCACTTTACGATTCCCTTTGAGCTGATCCCGGTGTATTTCCCGGGCACGGGCGATACGTTCTCGTCGGTGCTCGTGGGTCGCGTTATGGCCGGCTGGAGCCTGCAACGTGCGACGACCGACGCTATGCGTGTGGTGGCCGAGCTTATCGAGCGCAATGCCGGCCAAGAGGACAAGTCGGCCGGCCTTCCCATCGAGGCCTGCCTGGATGTGATCGACCATGAGTAACGCTGGCGAGGGCGGTGCCAAGCCCGCGGGCGGGGACAAGCCGCTCGGCGCGTCGCGGGGCAAGCGTCCGCGTATCCGCGTGAGCTGCGTGGATCAGCTGGGTGTGTGTCGCTGCCACCATGGTCATAAGCCGGGCGACGTCTTTGACTTCGATCGAGACCGCGGCAAGATGTGCGCCATGGCCTGCCACGTGGGTTTTCCCTATATCGATATCCTGCGCTATGGCGGAACCGTGCCTGGCAACGAGCCCGGTACGGCAAAGTTCTGCTGCCCCGAGGTCGATACGTTGAACGTCTGGCTTGCCGAGATCGTCGACGAGTAACCGAGCGTGGATAATCTTCCACCGAGATAATGAGCGTGGATTTTCTCCCGTTTAGGGCGCCCTTGAACGCTCAAAGTGGGAGATTGTCCACGCTCAATTTGTATGCGGGAGAAAATCCACGCTCGTTTTATACCGATGGCGTGGCCCGTATATCCGCGCCGCCCGAGCGCCTACAGCTGCTCGAGCATGGCGGTGCAGCCGTCGAGCACGTCGCGGTAGGTGGCATCGAAATTGCCGGTGTACCAGGGGTCGGCCACGTCGCCGGGGCGCTCGGTCCAATCGAGCAGGCGCGAGATCTTGCCATCGGGGTCCTTGCCAAAGATACGGTGCAGGCCGCGGGCGTTCTCGTCGTCCATATAGACAATTTGGTCCCAGTCGCCATACTCCGCGCGACGCACCTGACGCGCGCGATGTGCGACGACGGGAATCCCGACCTCGCATAGTTTGGCAACGGTACCGTGGTGCGGTGGGTTGCCGATCTCCTCGGTTGAGGTCGCTGCGGAATCGATGACAAACTCCGCCTCGCGCCCAGCGCGGCGCACGAGCTCGGTAAACACCGACTCGGCCATCGTCGAGCGGCAGATATTTCCATAGCAGATAAAAAGAATGCGTTGCATGAGCGGTTTCCTTTCTAGGCGGTCGCGCAGGACTTACAGACTGCTCTTGAGGCAGTTTGCTCCAATAAAGCCCGCTGCGTACAAGGGAAGGTGCCGCAGTTCGCGCCCGTCATCGGTTTCGCTGCGGAAAAAATTGTTCTCGGACAAAATGTAGGCATATGGCGACCGGGCTTTGTCCATAAACGCCCCGAGGGTTCTTGCGCGCACATTGCGTGTGGACTTTACCTCGACGGGCACAATTTCCATACGGTCGGTCTGAAGTAGAAAATCGAGCTCGCCATTCGTCTTCCAAGACGACGGCGGCACCCAGTAATACGTCTGCAAGCTGTTACCCGAAAATGCTTGCATGACCGAGTTTTCCGCCAGGGCGCCTCGGAAGTCGGAAGATAGCGCTATGGCGGAATCTTCTTTGAGGTCGAGCCAGAGCCTCGGGTTGATGCCGAGTTTGTAGAACATGAGGCCGGTATCGAGAAGATAGACCTTAAAGAAACTTCCATCTTCGTCGTCGAAGGGAACGAGGGGAGGCTCGATGCCTTCGGTCAGGTTGTTGACCGATATGATACCGGCGCCTTCGAGCCAGTCGAGCGGCTCGATAAGCTTGGCGCGACGGCCTCCGCGTTCGACCTCGGAGTACTTGAATTTTTTTGTGGACGATCTCAGCAGCTGGGACGGAATGGAGCGCCAGACCTTGCGTGCCGCCACGCCGCTGATCCCGTTTTCGGGGTCGGTCATATCGGCGGTATAGGTCTCGTTGATTTCGCGCTGCTCGACGCGCGCATCCTCGATGGATAACGTCTTGCGATATGCGTTGACGGCGGCGGGCATGCCGCCCACGATCTGGTATCGATGAAACAGGCTGAGCGCGGCTTGGTGCGCGGCGTAGGTCTCGAGCGTGCCGGCGTGGGTACGAATGGCATCGGCCATCTGCTCCTCATCGAGCGCCCAGAGAAACTCCTCGAACGACATAGGATGCATGGTCTCTTGACGAACGCCGCTGGGAAAAGGCAGCTTACGTTTGCGCGTGGCGACGCCGAGCTGACTGCCGGTCGCGCATATGCGCCAGCCCGAACCCGAAAAAAAGCGAAGCGAGTTGAGCGCCCGTTCGCAGAGCTGCACCTCGTCAAACAGGATGAAGGTGGTTTCTTTGCGAATGGGGGCGCGTTTATAGTCTGAAATCCGCGCCACGATGGTGTCAACGTCGTCGGTGGGACAATCGAACAGCGGAGCGATCAGCTCAAGATCGGTCTGAAAGTCGAGTTTGACAAACGCATCGCCGGCGATTCGCCTGCCGATTTCCTCGGCAGCGTACGTTTTGCCTACGCGTCGCGCACCACGGATGAGGAGGGGGCGTGAGGCGTCCTTTGTCGCCCATGATTCGATAACGGACTCGATTGATCTGCGCATGGGGCCGCCTTTCCAATTTCGTGTACTTCAGATACATAGTTTAGTACGATTTCATGTACTTGAAATACACGAAATAATAGAAAAGCGTGTATCTCAAATACACGAAATTGCACTGCTGAAGCTTCCAGGCGGATAAACATACTCATATTGGGCGGTTTTCACCGGTTACTCGCCACCTTGGGCTATGTTTGCCCCTATGCCCGTATTGAGGGCCGTGCTGATTGACGACGGCGCTCCCAGCGAGCCAGCTTAATCGTCACCAGCGTGAGGGCCCAGGCCACAAGCGAGAACGCGGCGCCCACTGCGCCCACGTACGCAATGCCAACGCTGCTTACCACGGCGCCGCCCACTGCGGTGCCAAACGAGATGCCGACGTTAAACGCCATGGGCTCAACCGAACTTGCGAGTACCATCGACTTGGGATGGCGGCTGCGTGCCACGTCCATAAAGTGCGTGATGCATGAGACCGAGAACAGGTACATGAGCATCGCCAGGCTAAAGACAAAGACCAGCGCGAGCGGCATGGCGGCGCCCACGGCAAACAGCCCGAGCAGTGCCGCCGCCTGCAGCACAAACGTAACCAGCAGCGCCTTCATGCCAAAACGCGCATCGATCCATCCGCCCAGGATGTTCGAGATCAGGCAGAACACGCCATAGGCCATAAGTGTGGTGCTCGCCTGAACGGTATCCATGCCCAGCACCTGCTCCAGATAAGGCGTCACGTAGCCGTAGAATACGTAGACCGAGCCCACGCCAAACAAGAAGATGAGCATGCCGGTGATGATACTCGGCTCGCGTAGTAGCCCCGCCTGCTCGCGGAAGGTGGCGGGCTCATCGGTCTGCCCGGCGCGAGGCATAAACGCCACGAGCGCGCTACAGATCAAAACGGCAAAGGTCAGCGTGCCGTACATGGCCACGTGCCAATCGAGTGTGTCGGCCACAAACTTGCCAATCGAGGTCACAAAGACCATCGCCACGGAAAACGCGCCGTACACGACCGAGATGGCAAGTGAGGTTTGCTGCGGGGATAGCAGCTCAGGGATGTACGTCACGCCCACGGCGAGCAGCGCACCCGAGACAGAGCCCAGGACAATGCGTGAGATAAACAGCACCTGGAAGTTGGGAGCCAACGCCATGACCAGGTTGCCGAGCACAAAGACGACGCTATAGCACACGAGCAGCTGGTAGCGGCGGAATCGCCCCGTGCTGAGCGCGAGCACCGGCGTCGCGATAGCGTAGACGAGCGCAAACACGCTGATGAGCTGGCCCGCAGTGGCAAGTGATATGCCGAGTTCCGTTGCCAAGTCGCTTTCGATGCCGATGACCACGAACTCGGAGCAGCCGAGCGAGAATCCCAACAGCACGAGCAGCGCCAGGCAGAGCTTGGTGCGCGCGGGGGAGAGCGCGGCGGCGGTTGGCTTACTTTTAGGCGTGGTTGCGGCGGTCAAGGTTGTCACTCCAATGTCGCATGAATAAGCGGGATTCAATCCCTGCAACTCTAACAGAATGTGACAAAGGGGCAGTCCCTTTGTCACATGGAGGGCTTGCCTGTATAGTCGCAATACAGGCGAAGATGGTCTCAGGTACATCGCGGGCGGCAGGAGATCCCATGGGTATGCACACGACAAAGGTTGCAGTGGGCGAGGGCAAGTTTGCGCTCGAGGCCCAGCTGACGGTGACGCCGCGAGGCATGGCGGTGTACGCCTGCTCGCCGGAGTTTGCGCACCTGGGCGCCACGGCGCAGGCCATTCCGCGCCCCGAGCCCGGCCGTACGGCAACGGTGAGCATCCTGGCCGTTCCGTGCCATCGAGACGAGATCCCGGCGCACGATATCGCGGCGGCGCTGGCCACGCGCTTTGGCGTGCCGGTAGTTGCAAGCACGGGTTTTCATGTTGAACAAGCGAGCGGTGACGACCTGCAGCGCGTGCTCGACACCACCAAGGAGCTCATCGCCGCGCTCGAGGAAGCCGCAGCCCGCATTCTGCGCGCCGGCTGGGATGAGGGCGGTGCGGGCGCCGAGGTCGTGGCGGTCGATGCTGCGACCGGCGAGGCGCTTGGCCCCGTCGACCGCATCGAGGCCCATGCTGGTGAGGGCATCCTGCATCAGGCATTTCTGACGCTTTTGGTCGAGGGCCGGGGCGAAGACGCGCGCCTGCTGCTCTGTCGCCGCAGTCCGCTCAAGCGCCTGTGGGGCGGGGTGCTGGCCGATAGCTGCGCCGGCCATCCGCTCCCCGGGGAAGACGTCGCGGCCGCCACGGCGCGCCGCATCAACGAAGAGCTCGGCATTACGCGCGAGCCCGATCAGCTCAAGCACCTCGGACACGTGGTGTACCGCGAGGACCACGGCGACGGTCGCTGCGAGTGCGAATGGTGCGAGGTCTACCTTGCCCATGTTGAGCCGGGCGAGCTGCATATCAACCAAGAGGAGATCTCGGAAGTGCGTCGCGTGGCTCCGTCCGAGCTCAAAGGCTACCTGCAGGGTCACCCCGAGCAGCTGGCCCCCTGGCTCCGCGAGGCCCTCGGCGACCCATTCATCCGCACGGCCCTCGCTATGTAAAAAAGACAGTCCCTTTGCCACATCCAAACCGTCACAACATTCGGCGAAAATCTCGAAAACGAGGAAAAGCGTCGAATGTTGTGACGGTTTTTGTCTAGGGAATCGCTTCTCATCCAAAAAATCCGCTTGACTGTATTGCCGCAACACAGCGCAACGTAAGGGGTGTCCGATAACGGGCGCCCCTTTTTAAGCGGCAACATGGCTGCGAATTCGGAGCGCCCCCAACAAGAAAGGTGGGGAGATGGAAGCGGAAAAGAAGGCGTTTAAGATCACCAAGCGCGAAATTGGCTTTGTGCTGGGTATCGTTGTCTTTTTGCTGGTGAAGTTTCTTCCTTTGGCGGAGCTGAGCTCGACGGTCGAGCTCACGGTCGGCGGTCAGACCTGTCTGGCACTGACGCTCGCCACGGTGGTGTTCTGGGCATGCGGCGTGGCACAGCCGGGCTTTGTGGGCCTGCTCTACTGCGCACTGCTCGTCCTGTTCAAGGTGTGCGTGGACGACACGGGCGCCGCGAGCATCTCGGCGACGGTCGCCTCCACGTTTAGCTCGTGGACCAAGGCCACCATGTGGCTCGTCATCGGCGCCTACCTCATCGCCAGCGCGGTCAAGGAGTCGGGCCTGGGCGAGCGCATCGCCTACGCGTTCATGCTCAAGTTCGTGCGCGACGCCAAGTCGCTCATCATCTCGATCTTCGCGCTCACCTTTGTGCTGTCGCTGCTGATCCCGCATCCGTTCCCCCGCGCCTTCCTCATCCTCGCCGTCGTCTCGGTCATTGCCGAGTCCGCCGGCTACGGTGACGACGACAAGGGCAAGCTCGGCTTCCTCGTGTTTGCCGCTGCCGCCCCGGGTTCCATGTTCTTCCTGACGGGCGACTCCACGCTTAACCCGCTCGTTGCGCAGTACAGTGCCGAGGCCGGCGGCATGAGCCCGTCCTTCGTCGACTGGTTCCTGTACATGAGCGTGCCTATGCTGGTTGCGCTGCTGTGCACCCTGTTCCTGGGCCTTTTCCTCTTTAAGCCCAGCAAGGAGCTCGTCTACGATCGCGAGCAGATCGTGGCCAAGCAGGCCGCGCTCGGCAAGCTCTCCGTCAAGGAGATCCGCACCATCGTGTGGCTTGTCATCGCCATCGCGCTGTGGCTCACCGTCTCGGGCGACTATATCGGCTGGGTCACCCTGGCCATTGGCGTTGCTCTCGCCATGCCCATCATCGGCGAAGTCCTCACTCCCGCCAGCTGGAACGCTGTCGACATCAAGTCCCTCATGTTCCTGACGGCCGCCATGGCCGTGGGCTCCGTGGGCGGTGCCACCGGCATGAACGCCTGGATCGCCGACGTCGTGCTCCCCAGCTCCGTGCCTGAGAACATCTTCCTGTTCGCCCTGCTCGTCGCCGCGCTTTCCATGATCATCCACATGTTCATGGGCTCGGTCATGGCCGTGCTCGGCGTGTGCGTGCCGGCATTTATCAGCTTTGCCGCCGGCTCCAGCGTGAGCCCACTCGCCGTGGCGCTCATCGTCTTCACGTCCATCAACATCCACTACATCCTGCCGTTCCATAACCTGCCGATCCTTATCGGCGAAGGCAAGGACGCCCAGCTGACCGAAGGCACGAGCGGCTATATCGTCTGCTTCCGGGGCCGCACCTACAAATGGGAGGAGGGCCGCGACTATCTGTGGCCGATCCCGACCGACCAGCGCGTGGCCACGGGCGGCGCACTGAGCCAGAATCCGGGTTACGAAGACGGACTGAGCTTCTGACGCCCCTTTGCTCCGCGACACAAA
>USDE01000071.1 GCA_900553345.1 uncultured Collinsella sp. | reverse complement strand
CCCGCCCGCCGCCGAGGCAATAGAAATCGATAGACGCCAGGCCTTACGCCTTGAGCGTGAGCACCGCGCCGAAGGCGGTCGGGCCGCAGTGGCTCGAAATGACGCCGCCGACCTGAGTCCAGGTAACGTCCTTAAAGCCAAGATCGTGTGCATAGACTTCCATGTCGTCGCGCAACTCCTCGGAAAGACCCACCGAATACGCCAGGCCAATATGCGAGTAGTCGATCTCGCCCTTCTCTACCATGTGATCAATAAAGGCACGGGCGCACTTAAGCATAGAACCGCGGAACTTCTTGGTCGCCACGAACTTGCCGCCCGTCACCTCAATGCAGGGCTTAATCTTGAGCAGATGGGCGCCTAGGAACGCGACGTTGGACAAGCGGCCACCTGCCTTAAGGAAGGCAAGGTCGGTAGGAACAAAGCCCAACAGTACGCGGTCCATGACGGAGTTCGTAAATGCAAAGATCTCGTCGACGGTGACATCGGGGTGAGCCTCGATGTATTTGGCGGTCTCGACGACAACGAGCGACTGGCCCACCGAGACAAAGCGCGTGTCCATGGAGAACACGTAGTCGCGCCCCTGAGCCGCAATCTTAGAGGACTGATGCGAACAGGTCGTGGCCTCGGAATATGCAAGATGCAAAATAGTCGCGTCGGGTTGCTCGGCATGGATGCGGTCGTACACATGCGCAAAATCCGCTGGCGAACAGCCACTGGTCTTGGGCATCACACCAAACTCGTTGCAGCGCGAATAAATCTCGAGCGGATCGATCGAGCCGTCCTCGACGGTCTCGTCACCAATCGTGACATGCATGGGCACGCGCACGATGCCGTAGCGCTCGCAGAGCTCCGGCGTCACATCCGACCCAGACTCAACCACGATTACGTACTTGCCCATTATCATCACGACCTATCTCAACGTCGACTTTCCAATACCAAGCACAGGCCACCGCACTGTTGTGCAACAGCATCTAAGCGCCAAAGAGACGCCGCCCCTTGCACACAACAAAGGACAGCGTCTCCCTGGAAAACTCCGTGCTTGTCTGAGATTCTACACGGTTTATTAAGGAGTGTTACTTATTCCGCAAACGGTCGCTATACGCGATAAACGGTAGTTGGCCGCGACAACTGCGACACATTCCGTCCAGCAAATCCAATCGTGCTCCACGCACGGTTAATGCACGAGGCGGTAGAAATTCATCGATGCCGCACCCTCGGCGTGCAGTTCCATCGCCGGAACCGTCGGCGAATAGGTACGGCTCGTAAGTGCCGCCTCGCCGCCATTTGCAAAAATCTCGACCATCGTAGTGTCCGAAAGCACGCGTAGGTCGCGAAGCTCGCTGAGCTCGATCAACCTCTGGTCGCGCCCATAGCCTTCGTCACCCATGTCGAGGGTAAGCATCCCGTCCGCATAACGCACATAGACGCCCTTTCGAATCTCGAGCTCGACCATCTTGGCGCCCTCGCAGGAAACCACGACATCAAACAGGCGTCCCGGCTCCTCAACGGTTTCACCGCCTGTCGCGCGAACGCAGTCGCCACGCATTCTCTCAATCTCGTGCGCCGGCCGCTGGCAGAGCTTACCGCCGCGCATGCTCAGCTCTCTCGGCACCGTCAACGCGCACTGCCACCCGCGCGCCACCGTCGGGCTTTCCGCCGTCGCATCGGGGCAACCCGACCATCCGATCATCAAACGCCGACCTGCAGCGTCCTCAAAGGACTGCGGGGCATAGAAATCAAAACCGGCATCGACCATCGGAGGCATGCCCTGCCCGGCGATCTTAAAGCTCGGCGCCTCCCAATCGGCCTCGATGGAGAACCACACGCACTGGTGCGGATTGCGGTAGCGCCAGCCATCGGCGGGCACGCCCTGCGGACAGCAAACGAGAATAAGCTCGCCATCAAGCTCAAATAGATCAGGGCACTCCCACATAAAGCCAAACTTCTCGCCCAGCTCAATGCGCGTCGCATAGCTCCAGTCCTCTAGATCGCGCGAAGTATAGACAAGCACACAGCCACGATCGTCTTTCGTACGAGCGCCCAGAACCATGTAGTAGATACCATCGTGTTCAAGGATTTTGGGGTCGCGTACGTGCGTTCCGATATCCTCGGGGTAATCGACCGGCCCAACAGCTATGCGCTTCTCGCCCAATTCGTCGGGATTCTCGGCAACCATATGAATCTGGTTTTGCTCACGGCCCGTCAACACGTAGTCGTAATCATCACGGTCAAAATGCTTAACGTTGCCGGTATAGAAGTAGTGAATCTTGCCATCACGTACAAAGGCAGAACCAGAATACGCTCCACTCGAATCCAAATCGGAATCGGGGAACAACACGGGGCCGTGATTCTCGTACGTCACAAAATCCTTTGTCGTCAGATGGTTCCAAAGCACTGGACCGCCATGCGCAGCATCGAACGGATCGTATTGATGATAGATGTGATACGTATCACCAATCTGAACCAAACCGTTGGGGTCGTTGAGCCAGCCAAGCTCAGGCTCCACATGGAACAAAAGCCTATCGGGGTCGGACGCGATGCGAGCCGCCGTCTCATCCTGTCCAGCTCGCCACTGCTCATAGTCCGCACGCATCACCTTGTTTTTTTGATTAAACATCGCCATTGACCTTCTCGTCTATGGGAAAGGACGCTCGACTCACACGAGCCGAACGCCCTTCCTCATATGGACTTATCCGCACATTGCACTGAACGGCTCAACTAGAAGCTGACATCGAAGCCAGCGCCAGCGCCCTCTTCATCAGTGGTCGGCACTCCCTTTGCCTTGTTGTAGGCAAAGATCAAGACGATCGGCACGATGAAGGCGATGAGATTGCCAGCCACATACCACACGAGCGTCTCGGGCGTGACGATGAGCAGGCCAAGCACGCCGGTCAGACCCTGACCGATGGCGCGCACCTCAAAGAGCTTCACGAAGGCACCGCCGCAGCCTGCACCGATGCAAGCGCAGATGAACGGGATGATCGAGTAGCGCATGTTTGCAGCAAAGATTGCGGGCTCGGAGATACCGACCAGCGTCGGGATAAAGGACGACATGCAGATGTTGCGCTCTTTGGAATGCTTCTTGTGAATGAGGTACATGCCGATGGCGCCGCCACCCTGGGCGATGATGGAAACCGACCAGATGGCCTGGATGTAGTTGAAGCCAGTCGTGGCAACGAGGTTTGCCTCGATACCCTGGATGAACTGATGCGTACCGGTAACGACAAGTGGCTGCAGGAACGCGGCGAAGACAAAGGCACCAAAGACGCCCATCCTGTTGTACAGGATATCGATTACGCCGGCGAGGACGTCGCCGATCAGGTTGCCGAGCGGGCCGAACACGGTGAACAGGGCGACGTTAGCAAGAATCAGGGTAACGGTCGGGACAAAGACGAACGAAACGACCTCGGGGATGTACTTCTGGGCAATCTTCTCGACCTTGGCCATAAACCAGGCAGTCAGGATTGCAGGGAACACGCCGCCCTGGAAAGCAACCATGGGAATGGAGAGCGGACCGAAGTTCCAGTACTCAGCACCCGTCGGGTCCATAACGAACGTGTTACGGTTCATAAGGCTCGGGTGAACCATGACGATACCGACGAGGATGCCCAGGATCGGGTTACCGCCAAAACGCTTGACCGCGCTGTACATAACCAGGACAGGCAGGTAGTCGAAGGTGGTGGCGATAATGGCAAAGAAGCTTGCGAGGTTCTTGAGGAACTCGCTGTGATCGGCGAGGCTGCCCTCCATGCCAAAGAGGCCGTTGGCAACGATCAGCGACTTAAGGCCGATGATGATAGCAGCGCCGACGAAAGCGGGAATGATGGGGATAAAGATGTCCGAGAATACCTTGAGGACCGAGAAGAACTTGCCCTTCTTGTCCGCCTCGGCGCCCTTGACCTCGGAAGCGCTGATCTCCTTAACGCCCGTCAGAGCCATAAACTCATCGTAGACCTTGTTGACGGTACCGGTACCGAAGATGATCATGAGCTGGCCGCTGTTGTACAGCACGCCCTTGACGCCATCGATGTTCTCGAGCTCGGCCTTGTTGTACTTGCTCGTATCCTTGAGCACCAGACGCAGACGCGTAACGCAATGCGTGGCGCCCTCGATGTTCTCCAGACCGCCGACGTTATCGACGACTTGCTGAGACACTACTTTGTAGTCCATGTTCCTCTCCATTCCCTTACGAAATCATAAGACGTTTTGATGCCATTACAGAGACGCGATCGTTGCATTTGCGCACTTGAGCGCACCGTCGGTGACGGTAAGCGCCACACCCTGGCCCTGCTTATTGCAGAAGCGCGCGTTAAGCGCAACATCATCGACAAAGATGGTCGCGATATCGTCGTCAACGACCAGGCGCACATGATGAGTGCCCTCGCCCTTAAAGAACAACGGACGCTCGAGGCCCATGTTGTTGACCTGGAACCACGGATACTGGGGGGCCGCCGTAAACTCGAGCTTGCCCTCACGCAGGTTGGCGCGGAACTCATAGGCAAGACCGGACTCGGCGTCCTCGGCAAGCTTCACCGAGAAGCCGGCAGCGTCACCGGCGAGCTCGATGTCGGCATCGAGCATATAGGTGGAACCGGCATCCGCGGCGAGCACCTGCTCGACCTTGCCCGACTCGCAGGAGAGCTCAAAGGCCTCGACTGCCTTAGCCTCGCCAAAGGCGCCAAGCATGCTGTCAGGAAGCTTGGTGCCGAGCGTTCCGTCGGCACGCTGAACGATCTCGAGGGGCATAAAGGTGCCACCCCACAGGTAAGAGCTGGGGTCGCCGCCCTCGTCACGCGTAGGAACCCAACCAAAGAGAACGCGGCGCTCGCCGTCAAATGCGGTACGCGCGGCATAGTACGCGCGGCCATCGAAGGAATCGTCCGCAGGAGTGATCCAAGGACCGTTGATAGAGCGAGACATGCGGTAACGGGTCTTGTTGCCATCACTGTACTCGGAGAACACCAGATACCACCAGTCGCCCATCTTAAAGAGATCAGGCATCTCGAACATGGTGTACAGGCCCGGATTCCACCAGTCGCCCTGGAACTCCCAGGTATCCAGGTCCTTGGAGGTGAACTTGACCAGACGACCGGTCATCAGACGCTTGTCCTCGCCCACACGCGTGCCGAGGATGAGCATGTACTCTTCGTTCTCCTCATCCCAAAGCACAAAGGGATCGCGCCAGTTGCGGTCATCGTAACCCTCCTGGGGCGGAAGCAGCGTCTCGGCGATGTTCTTCTCCCACTTGACGGCGTCGTCACTCGTTGCGTGAAGAAGAACCTGCTTCATCAAGCGTGCCTTGACCTTATCGCGATTGCAACCAGTGTAGAGCGCATGGTACTTGTCGCCCACCTTAAACACCGTGCCGGCATAAACATACTGGTCGACTTCCTCGTCGCCGCCACGCTCAAGGCTCTCGCCAAAGTCTTTGTAATTGACGAAGTCCTTGGTCGTAGCGAGTGCCCAGCCAAACGGCTCTCCGAAAGGTCCGGGGTTACGCGTGTCACGCTGGTGATAGAGATAGAACGTGCCGTCCTCGCCGTACGGCATGATGTCGCCTACCCAAATTCCCTCAGGCTGGTAATACACCTTGTGCATCCGAGACTTCCTTTCTCACGAGATACTAACTCGGTACAACTGCAAGATATGTCAATCGTTTTCATATGTCAAACGTTTTCACACCAATACGTCTTTTCGCAGTTCCAGTCGTCGGCAAACGGTTGACATATGCCGGCGAACGGTCATCAGAGGTGTTTGAGGAATTCTTTTGGCACGGGATGAACTACGCGGTTTTACCCTCAATGAGTTCAACGGGGAGCTTGATATTCGATTCGGGCTTTTCGCCGTTAATAAGAGCAATGATGGATTGCGCCGCGAGTTCTCCGATGCGATCGATATCTTGGCGTACGGTTGTTAAGTCAGGCATAAACGTCATAGTGCGGCGGGCACCATCCGCGCCCACGACCTTAATATCGCCCGGAGCGCTCAAGCCTCGCTGCTTCATAACGTTGAGACAGATGGCCGCCATCGTGTCGTCTCCCGCAAAGATGCCGTCAATATCGGGGTTCTCATCGAGGATCTTCGCAACGACCGCGCTCTTTTCGTCGTCGGGCTTAACGAACTCGACCTCACGGACAAGCGCGGGCAAACCGGCCTGCTCAACAACATCGAGGTAGGCATCGGTACGCTTATTGGCAGGCATGCGCATGCGGCTATTGCTGCGCAGGCACAGGATGCGCGAACACCCGTCATCGATCAGGCGACGCGTGGCAAGTTCGCCGATGCTATAGCTGTCGCTCGCAATCTGAACAGAGGCCTCGCCAAGGTCGCAGTCGATACCAACCAGACTCAAGCCCATCTCGGCATACGCCTCGGCACCGATATTAAGCGAGTTGACGATGACGCCATCAACCATATTGCGTCGAAGCATGTCGATATAAGAGCGCTCAAGCTCGGGTCGATTGGCGCTATTGCACAGCAGCATCTTAAAACCGTTTTCGGCCAGGGTATGCTCAATGACTTGAACCACTTGGGCATGAAACGGACTGCTGACATAGGGGACGATCATACCGATAAGATTCAGGCGACCGTTGAGCATGGCACGGGCGATATCGTTGGGCGTATAGTTGATGCGCTTCATCGCGGCATGGACCTTATCGCGGGTCTCTTGGCTAATATAGCCACGATTATTAAGCACACGAGATACCGTAGTAGGCGAAACCCCCGCCACCGCCGCAACTTCCTTGATGCCAGGCTTAGCCGTATCCTTAGAACGAGCACTCTCGCGAGCCATAGCACCCTCCCCCATCAACATGTCATACGTTTACATACGAACAAAGCATACCCCAACAAGAGCGGGAAGACGGTAACAGTACAAGTAAGTAAACGACTCATCCAAATAATTAGGAGAGTTCCGCCTAAAGGGCGACTCCAAAGGACCCCACATGGCCGGTTTTGGGTTATTTTCCAAAACATCCCGCAGGAC
>USDE01000070.1 GCA_900553345.1 uncultured Collinsella sp. | reverse complement strand
ATGAGATAGGTCCGCTCGTCGATGACCGGTTGCACGAAGAAGGACTTGCCCCTCGGCTCGCCTTCCTCCGGCTCCTCCTCAAACTCGTAGGTGTCCTGTTCCCATGTGAAGCCCTGCGCCTTCGCGGCCTCGAGGAACTCGCTGAGCTCAACGAACTCCTTAGCGAACTTGCGCCTGGCTTCCTGCGATGCAGGGAGCTTGGAGAGATCTCCTACGCCAGCTGCTTCGAAGACCATGAGTATCTCCTGAAGGCGCGCGTCCATCAACGCGATATTCTCCGGCAGCTTCTGGACAAACATGTCGAGCGGTCGGTCTCCCGAATACAGCTTCACTGCCGCTTCGATATAGCCCTTCATGGTGTGGGGATGACGGTAATAGCGGATCGTGCCGAAGGGCTTGTCGGGGCCGAACAGGCGATTCGTGCGGCTGAACGCCTGGATGATGCTCTCGTAGTCGATGACCTTGTCGAGGTAGAGCGTGTTGAGCCATTTGGAGTCGAAGCCCGTGAGCATCTGGTCCACTACGATGAGCAGGTCGATACGAGAGTCGCGGTTGGAGTCGACGTTGACGTAGGGCTTCTTGTGAGACAGGCGCGCCGAGATGTCCTTCTTCATGGCGGGCCAGGTGGGGATGGTGAACTCCTGGCCGTATGCCTTGTTGTAGTCTTCTATGAGCTCGACCAGGGCATCTTCCTTCACCGTAGAGCCGGCTTTGTTGTCAATGCTCGGGTCGAAAAGGGCGGTCACCTTCATCTGCGGGGCGCGTTCCTTGAAGGCTCGGTAATAGTCGATCGCCTCCGGGATGGAGCTCGTCGCCAAGATTGCATGGAACTTGTTGCCGTGGGAGAGCACCGGGAAACGGCGCAGGATGTCCTCTACGACCTTTTCGTGGTGCGGAGTGCCGGGCCAGTATTGGGCGCGGGTGAGGAAATCCTCGATGCCCTTGATGTGGTTGCCGGCGCTGTCGACCATCGGTCCCATGGGGACCTTTGCCGAGTCCATATAGTAGTAGAAGACCTTGCTCTTTCGATCGTCGAAGATGGCTTCGGCTACTGTTGCGGCTTTCGCTTGCTCTAGGGCGACCGCTTCGCGCACGTCGTGGTCGTCGAAGGTCGTCACCATATATGGGTCGAAGCCCAGGACGTTGCCGTCGCGGATGCCGTCTGCGATGCTGTAACGGTGCAGACACTCGCCAAACACCATGGCGGTAGTGGAGCCCTTCTTCTGGTTCTCGTCGAGAATCGGCGTACCTGTGAAGCCGAAGAACAGCGCGTTGGGGAACGCGCGGCGTATGTCCTGGAGCATCTCGCCGAAGGTGGAGCGGTGACACTCGTCGATGACGAACACGATCCGTTTGGAGGCCAGGCGGTTGAGTTCCGCCTGGGTGATTCTGCCCTCGCCGGCCTTCACGTTGCTCATCTTCTGGATAGAGGTCACGATGAGGCGGTTCTTGGGGTCGTCGCTCGCGAGCTTCGACTTCAACACCTGCGTGTTCTCGGTCCCCTGCACGTCGTCGGCGTCGTCTGCGAACGCGCGGTACTCGGAGAGCGACTGCGTACCCAGCTCGATGCGGTCCATGAGAAAGATCACCTTGTCGGCGTCGTGCGAGTCGGCTATGAGCTGGGCAGATTTGAAGCTCGT
This sequence comes from uncultured Collinsella sp., assembly GCA_900553345.1. Classification (GTDB taxonomy): domain Bacteria; phylum Actinomycetota; class Coriobacteriia; order Coriobacteriales; family Coriobacteriaceae; genus Collinsella. The sequence continues at coordinate 5,467 of USDE01000070.1, read as the reverse complement.
CATGGTCTTGCCGGAGCCGGTGGTATGCCATATGTAACCGCCGGGGCGCCCCGGGGTGCTGCTCTTGGGCCTCTCGTCCCATTTGCACCTGCGTACCTTGTCGGATATGGCGGAGGCTGCGTAGTACTGATAGCTGCGCATGACTTTCAGGCAGCCGTCCGAGCTGTCAGCCACGGTGTAGAAGCCAATGAGCTGGTGCGCCATTGGAATGGAAAGCAGCGTGGAGGTGAAGCGTTTCCATTCGTCGGTTCCGGGTTTATCGCCCGCGCAGACGGGCTCGTTGTTGAAGTCCTCCCAGTGAAAGAAGAAGTTCGGGTTGAACGCGCCCGTGCCAGGGTTGGCGAAATAACGCGCCTCGTCGGGGGTCATCCCCACGAAGATCTGCGTCAGGCGGAAAAGCCCCGTGAACACGCCCTCGTGGGCATATTTCTCAATCTGACCAGTAGCCTGGCTGACGGGGATGCCGCTGCGCTTGAGCTCGATATGGATGACCGGCATGCCGTTGATGAGCAGGCACAGGTCTCCACGGCGGTCGTTCAGGATCTTGTTCTTCGCAGGATAGACCGGCTGCTGAGCTATCTGGTAGCGACTCTGGCCGGCTGCGATCTCCTGACGATCATAAATCTTCAGGCTCACCTCCTTACCCAGGTGAAGCGCGTCGTCGGGGTTGTCGCGCGTGACGGCGACGGTCTTTCCGTTGATGAACCCGTTGAGTGCGAGTGGGGTCTTGAGCGTTTCGATTTGTTCGATGACCTGCGCCATCTCGCTCTGGGTGAGCGGGCAGCCGTTCAGGCGGTCTATGTCGGCGTTGTTCTGGAACAGAATCTTCGCCCAGTTGTCGATGAGGTCCTGCTCGGTGGGATAGCGAAGCACACCTCCCGCGTCGTCCCAGCCGTGCTGCTTCAGCACGGTTATGACCGCTTCCTCGAACGCCGCCTCTTTATCGAAAACCATAGCAAAACCTATCTGCACAATTGCAAAAAGCGCATTTAACTGTTCCAAACATTATAGGTCACGCGGCAATTTCCCCGGGATGGCTCAAGCCCATTACAGTCTGTAATAGGCCATCGATAAATTTCGATGGCGAGCATTCGGCGCATTGCCTACGATACGGGCAAGCCCCGAGGGGCCGCCGATCGGGCGCCTCCGGATGGCCGTCTGCCCCCTACCTCCCCTCTGCCTTCAGCTTCAGCAGCAGGTCGCCCAGCTCGGGGCACTTCTTGGAAAGGCGCGTCTGGGGTCGCTCGCCCATCCCCCACCGCTGGCGGACTTCCTGGGCGCGCGGGCTCACACGGTAGTCCCCGTCCATCATCTGTTTGAGCAGCTTGGCGGTCACGCGCGCATCGGCAAGGGCGCTGTGAGCGTGGCCCGTCGACTCGTCGAACTCGATGCCAAACCACGTTGCCGCGTCGCCCAACGAGACGCGCCCGTGGCTGCCCACGTCCATGATCGAGGTGTAAAACGCCTGTAGGTCAGCCCAGTCCGTAGGAAATGCGGAAAGGTCAATGTGCTTTGCCTGGCACTCGGTCAAAAGCTGTCGACGGTCCGCCCCGCTCCAGCAAACTATCTGGGCGGAGTAGCGACCGATCCAATCGTTGAGCCTTTTGATCACCACGTAGAGCGGATCGGCCATCGCGGTGTCCACAGCCGATATCCCCGTAAGCTCGCGGACGGGAAACGCAACGCCTTCGGTAAATTCCGTCTGCACAAACTGCGAGAACTCGCCCATAACGTTGCCGTGGTAATCGAGCTTGACGGCGCCGACCTCGATAATCTCGTTGCGCAGTCCGCGGCGCTGGCGCTGCTTTGGCACCGGCGCAAACTCAAAGTCCAGCACGATCTGGCGCGCAAAGTTCGTCGTATCGATAGCCGAGATACCCGGCGTCTTTTCAGCTGACACGGTTATGGCCTTTCTCCGTTGCCCGCCGCCTGCTACATAGCTACATAGGCGGCTATATTGCCGTAAGGATAGGCGCCCGCGCGGACATGAAATCGCCCAGCGCGGCCACCCGGCACCCTTGCGTAAAGCCGCGCTTTGAGATGGCCACGTCACTGTTATTAGCGAACATATATTCGTATTTATGGCTGCAGTTTGATAGACTGGTTATTGTTGACGGCAGTTCCATGTGCCGGGCAGCGCCCTCCATGCGACGGGAGGTGATGCCCATGACCGATCTGATTGATTTCGTGAAGCTCCTGACCTCTTTGGTCTCGCTCCTCACGGCGCTTATCGGGCTTACCGAGGCACTCAAGCAGCATTCGAAGCACAAAAAGAGGGGTCGACGCCGTTAAGGCATTGACCCCTTAATCTAAGCAACGGCGCTGCCCAGCTATCCACAACTTGGGCTGCCGTCGACCTTATTCTACCCACGGACGCTGGGTTTAACAAATGGATTTTCGGTAACGAGGCCTCGGCGCCCGCTCCTGCGTTCGCTCAACTCGTCGCTCTACTCCAGCCACCACTCAACATCCACAGAGCACTCAACCGCAAATGCTAAAGACCACGCGATCGGGCAAAGCCCCGTCACCAACAACACAGGACGAACCCTCAGCTTCCTTCACGTTATAGCTAGCTATATTATACTTTCCTATAATATAGCTAGCTATAACGTAATTCGACAAGCGGCGCACGCAAAAGGGGCGGCACCCCACCGCACGTGGACCGTTCCGGAAGCTCCTGACCGCTCTGATCTCGCTCCTCACGGCGCTCATCGGATTTTCCGAGGCACTCAAGCAGTGTTCGAAGCATAAATAGAGGGGTCGACGCCGTTTAGGCATTGACCCCTTAATCTAAGCAACGGCGCTGCCCAGCTCTTCACCACTTGGCTGCCGTCAGCTTTATTTTGCCCACGGGACAAACCCTTTGAAGTGCAGCTTGACGCCGCATGACGTCGGCGGACGAGGCGATACGTCCGCCGACGAATAGCACCGAATTGGCTACTTCTTGCTCTCGGGCAAGACCAGATCCACGGCAGCGTCCTTGGCAGCATCGATGTGCTGAGCCACGACCGGCGTCTGCGGAAGGATCAGGTTAAGGACAATGGCCATGATGGCGGTGGGAGTTACGGCATTGGAGCCGATGACGGTGGACACCCAGGTGGGCATACCCTCGCCGGCAAGGCAACCGCTGGCCATCCAGATACCCAGGCCAAAGACGACGGAGGTACCGACGATGGTGGTAGTGCGCTGCGTGAGGCCCTCGCGGGTGAACATGCGCACGCCGTTCATGGTGATGGTGCCAAAGACGCCGACGGTCGCGCCGCCGATGACGGGCTGCGGGATAGCGGAAAGGACGGCAGAGAGCTGCGGGAACAGACCGGCGATGGCAAAGACGGCCGCGATGGTCACAAAAACCCACTTGTTGACGACCTTGTTGGAGCAGATGATGCCCACGTTCTGGCCAAGGGCGCTGGTGGGAAGACCGCCCAGCAGGCCGCCGACCATAGATGTGATGCCCTGGGACACGATAGCGCCAGAGAGCTCGCGCTCGGTGGGCATACGGTCGATGGAGCCCAGGCAGGCGGCGGAGACGTCACCGATAACCTGGATGGCAACCATGGGGAACACGACGGCGAGGGTAATGCAGACCTCGGGATCAAACTCGAGCGCGTAGGGCATGAGCTTGGGAAGGGCGAAGACCTGAGCGGTGGCGACGCTGGAGAAATCGATCATGCCAAAGGGGATCGAAACGATCATGCCAACGATCATGCCAAAGAACACGGATCCCAGCTTGAGCGTGCCCTTGCCAAAGTTGGCGAGCGCAAAGACCACGGCAAACGTGATAAGAGCGACGCACCATGCCTGCGGGGTGCCCCACAGCGGCGTACCCATACCGCCGGCCATATACTTGACGGCCGTGGGATACAGCGAAACGCCGATGGAGAAGATGACCGTACCGGTCACGACGGGCGGGAACAGCCACTTGATCTTGCTGTAGGCCAGACCAAAGAGGGCAGCGACAGCACCGCCGACAATCTCGCCGCCCAGCAGCGCACCAAAGCTAAAGCCCGAGGCACCCATGGCCTGAAGGGCCGGCAGGAACGCGAACGAGACGCCCATGACGATGGGCAGGCCGCCGCCGATGCGACGGAAGGGAGCGAAGGCCTGAAGGGCCGTGTCGAGTGCCGAAAGAATGAGCGCGACCTGAATGATGTCGGTGCTCTGCTGGCTATTAAAGCCGTAGACGCCGGCCATGATGACCGCCGGGGTAATGATGCCGGCAAACGATGCCAACACGTGCTGAAGGGCACACGGGATCATTTCCTTAACGGGCGGCATGCCTTCACGAGTGAACAGGGCTTCAGTGCCGTTCGTAACCGTCTCCTGGGCCATTTGACCACCAATCCTAGAAGTAGTTGTTTTCGCATCTAACATTCTATTGTGACGCAGTGCGGGGCTGAGGTTATGCCTTCGTTGCATATCGTATTGAAGATTTCTCTCATTCTCAATAATAATTTTTTGTTATCAGACTATTCTTCAGCTGAGATAATACATTTCCGCAGTTCAGGAAAGTGTCTGGTCAAAATAACATCTAACTTTTCTTTTGGTCGACCGTTTACCGCCAAAATCCTTCCGCTCGTCTGTATTACGCAATGTACCTGCGAATATGCGAGTCAATAGACACCGTGTTACCATGAGAAAAAATTGTTATGAACATTTCCGATTTCACCCAAAGGAGTTGCCCATGAACGAGACCGTACGCCGCTTTTTGCCGATGGTCGATTTCCTGGAGCAGGTACTCGGCAAAAACAGCGAAATCGTGCTGCACGATTTCTCGGATCCCGACCACGCCATCGTCGATATTCGCAACGGCATCGTGAGCGGCCGCAAGGTCGGCGGTCCCGCCACCGATCTGGCACTCAAGATCATGCACGACGCCAAGTATCGCGACCTGCCGTTTATTACGGGCTACGAGGGGCGCGGTGCCGGTGGCAAGACGTTGGAGTCGGCGACGTACTTTATCCGCGAGGATAACGAGATCGTCGGCATGCTCTGCGTCAACACCGATCTTTCCACGGTACGCTCCATCAACGCCATGGCTCAGCAGCTCATGGCGTGCTTCGACGCTGTGCCAAGGCAGGCGGAGCCCACGTCTATCGAGGTCGAAAGTCTTTCGGAGTCTACACAGGAGCTCATCGACCGCAGTATTGCCGAGCTGCTGAGCGCGCGCGGGCTGGATGTAGCGTCGCTTGGTCAGAGCGACCGCGTGGACGTCATTCGCCACCTCAACGGCAACGGGGTGTTCATGCTCAAGGGCGCTGTTGCCTGCGCCGCCACCGCGCTTGGCATCTCTGAGCCCAGCGTCTACCGCTATCTGCAAAAGGTCCGCAAGGAGGGCTAACCCACTGATCCCTTGGGGACGGAGGAAAACGGATCATTTTTGCCCGAGAGGCTGCTGAAGACTTTGTCCTGCTTAGGCTGCGGGCATCGCCCATCGCGACGACGCCACTATACTTTTGAGTATCTG
>USDE01000069.1 GCA_900553345.1 uncultured Collinsella sp. | reverse complement strand
GCCAGATCGAGCAGCACGCGGATGTCGTACTTGGCAGCCCACTCAATTGCACGGTCGATGTAGTCGACAACCGAGATGTAGGACGCATCGGACTCCTGCGAGCCAAAGGCATACCAGGGCACCGGCAGACGCACGGCATTGAGACCGATCTGCGCCATACGGCGAAAATCGTCTTCACTCACAAACGTCTCGTAATGACGGCGCATGCGTTCGTTATAGGCGGCGGTGCCCATGGCCTCCTGCAGCTCGGCCGCATTGGATGCACCGGTCGCCGCGTATAGCGACGGGGTCACCCAAGGCTCGGGAATAAACCAGCCAGAGAGATTAACGCCGAGTATCCTCTCCATCACTGCCCCCTTCGGATCGTGCAGGCCGAGCCTGCATCGTATTGCACAGGAAAAGTATCGTTTTGAGTATACCCGCGCGTGCGGACAGACGACCGAACGGTCTGTAAAGTGGCGCAAAAGCGGGAGGAATGTCTGGGGCGAGCGGGGCCAAGATGACGTACCGAGTGCGCATACACGCCGAGGGCAGGCGCCGGAAAGCGCATCCCATTCTTTCGTTCAATAATGGGATGCATTTTCCGCGGGTCCACATAACCCGCGGGCGCTACAAAAAGAAAAGGACCCCTTTGCAGAGGTCCTAGTCAATTCAAGGTGGCGGGGAAGGGAATCGAACCCCTGACACGAGGATTTTCAGTCCTCTGCTCTACCAACTGAGCTACCCAGCCATTTGAGGTGTGCCTTGTTTCAAGGCTTGATTAGTATAACCAAGGACGCGCTCCGGTCAACCGAGAATTTGAAAAAAGTTTTTGAGCACGGCGTCAGCCACAAGTCCGAACTTATAGAACAGCACGTTAGAGACATCAACCCGCCGCAAGAAGTTTTTCGCTCAGGGCTGCACGGGCAAACTCACTTGGCGTCATTCCTTCAGCCGCCGCCCGTCGACGAATCGCCTCCTTCATCCCGAGGGGAATCTTGACCGATAGCGTTGCCGTCCCTTCGCTTGAGAGTGGAGGCCGCCCGTGCACGATCCCCCCAACGGTATGCTCGCCGTCCGGAAACTCGCCATGCTCGTACGACTCACACCACGCGTCAATCATTTCATCCGTTACAACCTGACCATTGGCAGCCGTATACGCCTTGCTCATCATCGACCCCTCTGCCGAGCTCGCTCGATCTCTTGCCAGAATTTCTTCTGAACCGGAGACAGGGCATGAATAATGAGCCATCCACGAATTAGTTCGACCGCAACAAGTTCCACACTTCGACCATCTGGAAGCCATCCAATAGCAAGCCATCTCGGCGGCTCGTCCTCCGACTCGCGGCGAATGCACTCGGTAACCGCGAACCAGGCGCCAAGCACCTGCTTTTCCGTCAAGTGTTTTTTAGCGTTCGGATGGATCTCAACATCCATGCACCTTCTCCTCCATCTTACCCAATTTCGTATGACGAAAGTCCGCTGTCGCCAATCCTTACGCCGGCACTTGTTGGAGGGCGGGAGGTGTAGCAAGGATTGAAGGGCGTTCCAGCACCGCCCAGGCACCGGGACAGGAACACATGCGCCAAGGGCGGACGTTTTCGTAGCATGCGAGGACGTTGCCGCTACGGTCGATAAAGGCAATGTCGATGGGATGGGCCATAAAGCAGGTGTGGACCGAAGAGCAGCGTGGGAACGCCATGACAAGCGGCAACCCGTTGGCGGCAATCGGCGACCGTCCCAGCATGCCGCGCAGGCGCACGGCAAACGACTCCGCCACCACAAACTCGGCAGGCGTCCAACCCAGTCTGTTGAGCGCCCGCGCGTAGGCAATGTAGGATGAGACCGCGGTCACATGACCACCCCCGGACGCCACGGGTCGACTGTCACTGCGCGCTCGTGCGACAACTGCACCGGTGCCCCCAGCGAAACGCCGGCGATGCTGAGCGAGCTCGGCCACGGCTCGTAGCGCATGGTGCAGGTATAGGTCCTAAACGTACCGGAAAGCGAAAGCAGACCGCCATCCGATGTCGTCGTGCCCTGCTCGCTCGAGACCTCGATCTGCAAGTCATAGCCTTCCATGGCATGTTGGATCTGTGCCTGAACGGTCGCGGAGGAATCGATGGAGCTGCCATCGCCCTCCCCGCTCGGCGCCACGGCATGCGCTAGCACGATATCGGGCACCACGCGATCGAAGCGCGCGACCGCGCCGGCAAAAATCATGACGTTGTACACGATAAGCGCCAGAACCAGCAGGACGGGCGTGACCACGGCCATCTCGACCGTCGCCTGGGCGCACTCCTCGCGCAGGCGCTTACGGATGCCCATTACGACCCACCGCCCAGGGCACCCGCCAGCGTGGCGACATCGACGGTAAGCGGAATGGAACCGCCGCCGGGCAGCGGAATCTCCGCTAGCGTGAACACCGTGCCGCTGATGGTACGCTCGACTTGATATTCCAACGCCTCGCAAAGCGCCTTGGGGTCGGTCACGCCCAGCGGAATACTTCGCAGCTTGTCCTGCACTTTAGAAAGACCTGTGATGTCAGACCCAGGGCTCTTGATGACATTGGCGGTGTCGGTCAGCACCGGCTTTCGCAGGCGCAAGTCGCACGGCTCCAAGCCCAGCGCCGCCACGGACGCCGAAACGGTATCGCCGAGCCACGATGCAATGGAGCCCAGCGCGCCACTGCTCCCTCCCAGGCCATCGATCATCTCATCCATAAGCTCGTCGGCCGAGCCCTGGATGTCTCCGTATCCCACAAGCAGCCGTCCCCAAACATCCATGACGCCATCGAGTACGCCGGCAACGCCACCCGAACGCTCCTCCAGCGTCGAGAAAAACCGCGAGAGAACGTTGTTCTGCGCCGTCGCGTCATCGGGCGCCAGCACCGCAGCAGAGATCGCGCCGCGATCGCCAAGCCTGACTGTCGTGTTAAACGAAGAGTTGAGCTCATCGGGGCTCGAGATGGCACCCGAAACCGCAAAGGCAACCACGCCATTGCGACCGGGTGGGGCGATACGTGGACGCTCGCCCGAAAGCGCTTTAATGGCCTGGTCAAACGCATCGCCCGCACGATCAGCCTCGTCCTCGGTCTGGCACATGAGCTCGAGCTCTTTGTTGCGGCATTCGACGTATTTCTCTAGGGCGTCTTTGAATCGATCAAAATGGTACTCAAAGCCGTTTTCGATAGAAGTCGAAGGAGCCGCAACGGCGCCGAGCGACGAAACACCAAAATGGCATCTGTTGCATTTGTCCTGCCCGTCATAAGCAGCGACCGAGGCTAGCCCGCCTGGCGTCCCTTTCTTATAGTTGGGGCAGCTCGTTCCATAATGCAGATACGTTTTGCCATCGTTGGTACTGGTTGGCCACGCCGCATCGGTATAGAGTTCCGTCGCTCGCACCTCGTCAGTGTTGCGCGGCAACAACGGAATATAGGAAGTGGTCCGGTCTCCGTCTTCGGTTATATATGCGCGATTGACCTCTGCGCTCGCATAGGTATAGAACGCCTTGCGCGCCGCCGACTCCGCCTTCGTCTCGACGCTTGAGCCTTGAGGCGCCTCGTTTGCAAGGCGCAAGCGGTAATAGGCCTTCGCGCGATCGAGCGCCACTTGCGGCTCCCATGTGACACTCGAGGCATAGTGCGGATTCTCAATATCCGAAAGCTTCGCCAAACTCCTCGCGCGTTCCCACATGCATGAGCAACTGCCGACCGAAGCCGGATCCGACCCGCCGCAATCCGCAAGCCAGGCGCGCTCTTTTGCTTTCGCCGTCTCCTCCGAGGCCTTCTGCAGCTCATCTGCTGCGCGTTCCAGATCTTTCGATGTGTCTTTAATGACATCGGTCGAGATCTCGGACCCCTCGAGCGCAACGAAATCCGACTCGGACGTCTTGGGCACGGCAAGCGCCGTACCGGTATAGGTCGCACCCTCGGTATCCTGCGCCGACACGGCCTGCGTAGCTCGCGCGGCAACCAGATACGGTAGAGCCGTCTCGATTTTCTGCAGGCCCTTGGAGGCGCTTTTGGCAAACTTATTGCGCGTTTTAATGATCTCGATCCCCGTGTCGACCATATCGCCCGCGGCAAGCTCGGCACCTGGAATAAGAATGGCGACCAAGCCGGTGCCGATCGTGGCAAACCCCGCCAGGCCCAAACTCAAAATGCTCGCATCCACCACCGTCGCAGCCGTATGGTAGGACGACACCACATTGGCGCCTGCCAGCGCGCCGCTATCGGCAGCCGCCTGGGTGTCCCCGGCACGCGACATGCTCCATATCGCCGCCGTCGACGAAAACAGCAACGTGAGCACCACCAAGATGACCACCGCAGAGGAGAGCGTGGTATAGGCACCGTCTTCGATAAACAGGTCGATCCCGGCTCGACCCATAAAGCCGCCTCGCTTGCAGCGAGCACGCGGTCGGCAACGGCCCGCAAGCCCCCTCGTCACCTTCAACAGGCAGCGCTTAATCCCATGCAGCAATCCATGAATCATAATCTCCCTCCAGCCACTCGGGACGCGATCGATACGAGACGTCGACCTTAAGCTCGACATAGCCGTTATGGCCTGCGCCACCCATAGCCTGCGCAAACGCACCGATCACGGGCAGCGGTTTAACCTCGCCGGTAACGGAAACGGACGAGACGCCGCCCGCATCGGCCCGACCAAGCTCGATATCCCACGACAGGGGCCCGCCGGCATGGAAAATCGAAACGTCGGGAACCGCGGCAAGACGGCGGCGGGCAAACTCCTTAATATCCTCGTCATCCCCCACCGTCGTCGTGGTCATGAGCCGCGCGGTCTCGGCGGCGGCAGACTCCATGACCGCGCGTGTATAGAGCAGGCACACCGGCTGCAGCGCCAACAGGACGAGCGTCAGAAACGTCGGCAGTAGGAATGCCGCCTCGACCGTAGACTGCGCCCGGTCCTCGCGCGTGACATCAATAGAGCACGATGTCCTTAGCACCCGCAGCAGCGTCGACAACCGATGTCGAGGTGACGCCGTGAGACGCCGTCCGCTCGACCAGCGCCGCCAAGCGCCCATCGGCACCGGCACGCCAAAGCCCTGCGATCGCCAGCACGATGGAAAGCAGTGCCACCGTGACGATGGCGTATTCGACCGTTGCCTGGGCAGATTCCTCACGCAGGACATCATGCATTTCACGACCCCTCCTTTGAGTTCATTGTCTGCGGGGTCAGGCGGACCACGCGCAGACGACACGAAGTATCACCAGCATCCGCGGCAACCGTCACCATATCGACCCAGCCGCGTCCGTCACGCACGATGGCGCCCCACACGTTGCCCTTGATGTCAAGATAGCCGCTCAGAGCAAGTTGTGCCGTGGGCACCTCGCGATAGGCACGCAGCATATCCGCCGCCGCTTCGGTCATCGGTCGGCACTCGGACCATGCGAGACGAACAGCGACGGCATTGTTTGCAGATGAACCCGTTGCAGCGTCCGCTCGCTCGTCGAGTGCTTGCAAGAACGTTTGCGCCGTGACGGCGGCATTCGCATCGGCCGCGTCTCGCGCATCGTCTATTTGAGACGCCGCAGCCGAACCCGATCCCGCATCCGCGGCAGCCCCTAAACGTTGTTGCCGTGCTGCGTTAAGCCCCCAAACCGCCACTGCCACCGCCACGACCGCACAGGCGAGCACCAGCAACGCGCCGACGGGACGGGCGCCCTCTACAGGCTGTTGATGCCCTCGCTGATAGCGCTCCATAGATCTTGGACCTTGCCCTTAAATGCGACGATGGCAATGATGGCGATCACCACGAGCACACCGACCAGGATGGCGTACTCGGTGGTGCCCTGCGCGCTCTCCTCCCGCAGCAGTTCCTCGGCACGCTGGCGAGCGTGAATTGACTGGCAGAACGCCCAGCTCCAGACCTTGCCAGCAACGTCAGTCATCGTATTCATGTATTCCTCCCTACATCATCCCGCCTGCTCCCAGCAGCGGGCCCAATATGGACAGAAGCAACGCCGGCAAGATGAGCGTGCCGGTGGGAATCAGCAGCTTGACCGGCGCGCGCTCAATCTCGCGCTCGACTGCAGCGCGATGGGCCGCGCGAATCTCGCGACTTTGAGCCGCCAGCGTCTCGGCAAGCGGGGCACCGAGGGCAAGCGCCTGCCCCGCTGTGATGGCAAAGGTCTCGAGCGCCCGCACATCCAGGTCGCGCGCGGCCGCCAGAAGCTCGTCCTCGCGCGTCCCCACGCCCACCTGCCACGCCATGCAGGCTCGCTCAAGGCGGATCGCCAACGTCGATCGGCGATTGGCGCAAAAAACCTCAAGCGCCGCATCGAACGAAAGGCCGGCCGAAAGCCCCAGACGCACCACGTCGATCATCTCGGACACCTCGCCAAGCGACACCTGCGCCGTACCACCCGTGCCGAGCATGCCCTTCAACCGTGTTACCAGGACATCGGTCACCGAGCGGGCAGCCGCGACAACCAGCAGCGCCTCGCATTTGCAGACCTGGGCGATCTTGCATGCGTCCGCACGATTGAGCCCCGTCGCGACAAACACGCTGAGCGCGCACAGGCATGCCGCGACCCCGACCAGGGCGCTCATAGCTCCACCCGCATAATGCGCCGGATAACCACCAGCGCGACGGCGTTGAGGGCAAGTCCCAGTACCACGGCACCGGCACCCGCCGGCGTTGCAAGGCCGCGGCGAAAGTCGGCCGAAAGCAGCGCCAGCACCGCGCACATACCCGCCGGCATCGCCGAGACCATGTGTGCCGACATACGAGCCTGCGATGTCTTGACGTCCAAGCGGCGCTTGAGCTCAATGCGCTCCCCCACCATGCTCGACGCCTCGGACAACAGGTCGGCAAGCGGGGCACCGGTTCGCTGCGACACCTTAAGCGCCAAGGTGACAAGCGAAAGGCCGGGGGCATCGATACGGTCGAGTAGGTCATCCAACGCATCAGTCGCCGAGACGCCGCAGTCGATCGCCGCCGCCACGCGCAAAAACTCGGTATGCACCGGCTCTTGCGCGTGAGTTCCCACAAACCTCATGCCCTGGGCCAGCGAATGACCCGAGGCGAGCGACATAGAGAGCGCCGTAAAGGCCTCGGGCATGGCTTCTTCCACATCGTGTTGCTCGCGGCGACGGTCGAAGGTGTCGCGAGCGGCGCCTACGC
>USDE01000068.1 GCA_900553345.1 uncultured Collinsella sp. | reverse complement strand
CTCGCAGACGCTCAAGCAGGAATACCTCGATACATACGAGGGAGGCGAATGACATGAAACTATTTGAACAGCTGAAGTCCAATGCGTCGCGCATGGCTGTCTACGCCATCCTCGTGGCAACGGCTTTATGCGGAATCGCGGCACCCGTCTATGCGCTCAACGGGGAGAAAGGCGATGTCGAACCCGCGTACATGGCTTCGACGGTTAAAGACCGGTACAAAGCCTTCTCTGGAGACACGTTTTACGTAGCAGAGTACGACACGACCTACCGTCAGCTTCGCTACAACAAGAGATACGAATATCTAGGCCCAGAGGCAATCAGCTATACATCGGGTTGGTACCGCTCCAGCTATGGACACATAACCCAGTTCAAGTGTAACTACCGTGTGTACAACTAAAGCAACCGGCCGGGACGAGGGGCGACGCAAAAGCGTCGCCCCTCGTTTTTAACCATGTCAACTGAACCTAGTTCAGTTTGGTTGATTTCCGATCTCAGCCGAACACATTGAGCGGAAAGGCCGTTCCCGCAGTCAGTCGAACGTCCCCGGGGCCCTTCTCAGGCCCCGGGGACGGCATTTTCCCAGTTGAAGGAACGGTGGAGATGTGTTTCGATGGGTCAGATTCGTGTCGTTCCGAAAAGACCGTGAACCTTTTGTGGGACACGCGGCGCCGTGGTACCATAGCCGAGTTTGTTGTCTTGGTCGGAAACCAAGACGCCTTATGCGCTGATCGGTAACCAGCGCCTGACCAATAAGGAGTCCTACCATGAAGCAGGGTATCCATCCCCAGTATGTCGAGTGCACGGTGACGTGCTCCTGCGGCAACACCTTCAAGACGCACGCTACCGTGTCCGAGATGAAGGTCGAGCTTTGCAACGAGTGCCACCCGTTCTACACCGGCCAGCAGAAGTTCGTCGACACCGGTGGACGCGTCCAGCGCTTCGCCGACAAGTTCGGTGGCGCCGCTGCCGCCCAGCTCAAGAAGGCCGAGGAGGCCAAGGCCGCCAAGGCCGCCAAGGCTGCTGAGGCCGAGGCCGCTCGCAAGGCCGCCGCTGAGGCTAAGGCTGCCGAGAAGGCTAAGCGTGCCGCTAAGTTCGCCGAGGAGGCTGCCAAGCAGGCTGCCGAGGCTCCCGCAGAGGCTCCCGTCGAGGAGGCCGCTGCCGAGGCCGAGACCACCGAGGCTGCTGAGTAAATAGCTCGCCGCGGAAACACTCGCATTCATGGCATAAGGGCCGCGCATCCATTTGGGTGCGCGGCCCTTTTCTTTTTATTGGTGCAAGCTAACCCGTCCCCATTGCACCAGGTTGGTGCGAATGGGACAGGTTGATTTGCACCAAATGGCAGAGAGGCGGCGTTTTCCCAGATAAAAGTTGCCAAAATAAACCAGTCCCTTTTTGGCAGGCTGTCGTAGTTATTACGTGGTCGAGCGTGTCGACCGCATAGGCGGCGCCTTGTTTGGCTAAAGTACAAATATCTGTGTTTAACTCGTCCAAGGTTTCATGCCGTGGGCGATGGCCAAAAGGAAAACCACATGGGATTCATGTCAAAGCTGCTGTCCTTTGGATCCGATAAGGACCTGAAGCGCTACTACAAGATCGTCGACAAGATCAACGGTCTTGAGCCTCAGTTTGAGAAGATGACCGAGGAGGAGCTCCGCGCCCAGACCGATAAGTTCCGTGAGCGCTACGCCAACGGCGAGTCGCTCGACGACATGCTCCCCGAGGCCTTTGCCACCGTGCGCGAAGCTTCCAAGCGCACCATGGGCATGCGTCACTTTGATGTACAGCTCATCGGTGCCATGGCGCTGCACGAGGGCCACATCGCCGAGATGAAGACCGGCGAAGGCAAGACCCTCGTCTCCACGCTGGCCGGCTATCTCAACGCTATCGCCGGTAAGGGCGTGCACGTCGTCACCGTCAACGACTACCTGGCCAAGCGCGACTCCGAGTGGATGGGTCGCATCTACAAGTATCTGGGCATGACCGTCGGTCTGCTGCAGAACAACATGCCGCTCGAGCTTAAGCGCCCAGCCTACCAGGCCGACGTCACGTACGGCACTAACTCCGAGTTCGGTTTCGATTATCTGCGCGACAACATGGTTACCCGCCCCGAGCAGCGTGTTCAGCGCGGCCACAGCTACGCCATCGTCGACGAGGTCGACTCCATCCTGATCGACGAGGCCAGAACGCCGCTCATCATCTCGGGCGCCGGCACCAAGTCCGCCAGCACTTACAAGGACTTCGCGCGCGCCGTGCGCGGCCTTGAGCGCGGTGAGGACGTCTCGCACGACATGCTCACCGCCACCGAGGACGTGGAGCCCACGGGCGACTTCGTCATGGACGAGGCCAAGCACACCATCGCCGCCACCGAGCGCGGTCTTAAGAAGATTGAGCGCCGCCTGGGTATCGATGACATCTATGCCGATCTTTCTGGCCAGCTGGTCAACCACCTGCAGCAGGCGCTGAAGGCCCAGTACATGTTCCACCGCGACAAGCAGTACGTGGTCACCAACGGCGAGGTCAAGATCGTCGACGAGTTCACCGGTCGTATCATGGAGGGTCGCCGCTATTCCGAGGGCCTGCACCAGGCCATCGAGGCCAAAGAGGGCGTGCTCGTGCGCGAGGAGAACCAGACCCTTGCCACCATCACCCTGCAGAACTACTTCCGCCTGTATGACAAGCTCTCCGGCATGACCGGTACGGCGCTCACCGAGGACGCCGAGTTCCGCGAGATTTACAAGCTGCCCGTCGAGGTCATCCCCTCTAACAAGCCCGTGCAGCGTGTTGACCACGAGGACTTGGTGTACCGCACCATCCAGGCCAAGTACAACGCCGTTGCCGACGACGTCGAACGACGTCACGCCAAGGGCCAGCCGGTCCTGGTGGGCACCGTCTCCATCGAAAGCTCCGAGAAGCTGTCGGCCGCCCTTACCAAGCGCGGCATCGCGCACGAGGTCCTCAACGCTAAGCATCACGAGCGCGAGGCTCATATCGTGGCCCAGGCCGGACGCTACGGCGCCGTGACCATCGCCACTAACATGGCGGGTCGTGGTACCGACATCCTGCTGGGCGGCAACCCCGACGAGCTGGTGCGCGAGCGCCTGGAGTACGAGGGCCTGACCATGGAGGACGTGACGCCCGAGCAGCTCGAGCAGTTTAACGCCGAGGCCAAGGAGACCTGCAAGGCCGAGCGCGAGCGCGTGCTTGCCGCCGGCGGCCTGACCGTCATCGGCACCGAGCGCCATGAATCCCGTCGTATCGACAACCAGCTGCGCGGCCGTTCGGGCCGTCAGGGCGACCAGGGCGAGACCCAGTTCTACCTGTCGCTCGAGGACGACCTCATGCGCCTGTTCGGCGGCGACAGGATGGACCGTGTCTCCAAGATGATGGTCACGGCCGACATGGGCGACGACATGCCCATCCAGCACAAGATCATTTCCAAGGCCGTCGAGAACGCCCAGCACAAGGTCGAGAGCATCAACTTCTCCATGCGTAAGAGCGTCCTTGAGTACGACGACGTCATGAACAAGCAACGCCAGGTCATTTACGCCGAGCGTAACAAGATTCTGGATGGCAAGGACCTGACCGACCACATCACCGAGGTCATGCACGACACGGTGTACCGCTGCGTGCAGGAGTTCTGCACCAAGGACAGCCACGATGGCGAGCGTGATCTTGAGGGCCTGCGCAAGTGGGTCGTGGAGCTGACCGGCCATATCGATACGCCGAAGTTCCCCGACGAGGACTTTGAGGCCCTGGCCGCCGATGTCTTGGCCTATGTTGAGAAGTGCTACAACATGAAGGCCGAGCGTCTGGGCGAGGACCTGATGCGTGAGCTCAATACCCAGGTCATGCTGCGCGTCATCGATACGCGTTGGATGAACTACCTGCAGGAAATGGACTACCTCAAGACCGGTATCGGCCTGCGCGGCTTTGGCCAGCGCGACCCGCTGGTTGAGTACAAGACCGAGGCCTACGGCGCGTTCCAGATACTCGTCGATACCATGTACGAGGATTACCTGCGCACTGTTCTGCGCATTGAGCTCAAAGCTGCCCCGCAGGCTGTGGAGCACAAGGAGGACCCCGCCCTTAAGGGTGCGCGCTTCTCTGGTCCCGCCGAGGTCGATGGCGACAACAGCGATTCGGTACTGCGCAAGCAGGCTCAGGTGCAGGCCCGCACCGCCGTCCAGGGTGGTCCGGCTGCCGTTAACAACGGTGGCAAGGTGACGACCTACCGCAAGTCCGAGAGCGATGACCCCTATGTCAACGTGGGCCGCAACGACCTGTGCCCTTGCGGTAGCGGTAAGAAGTTTAAGTACTGCCACGGCAGGAATCGTTAATGGCCGAGACTCTAGAGGTAACTCCCGCCGAGTTGGACGCGTTTGCGGACCGACTCGGCGAGGTCGAGTCGTATCTCCATTTGGACGAGAAGCGCACCCGCGTGGCGGAGCTCGAGGCCAAAAGCGTCGCCCCGGGCTTTTGGGACGATGCCGATGCCGCTCGCGCCACGATGGAGGAGATTGCACGCGCCAAGGAGGACATCGCCGCCGTGGATACGGCGCGCGGTGAGCTTTCCGATGCTCGCGCCGCGCTGGAGCTTGCCGAGGAAATGGGCGCTGACCCCGATGCTGCCGCGCTGCGTGAGGAGGCTGCCGCCACGGCGGAGCGCCTTTCCCGCGCCATCGACGAGCTTGAGCTTGCGAGCTGGTTTACCGGGGAGTTCGACCATGGCGACGCGATTGTGACCATCAAGCCCGGGCAGGGCGGTTTGGAGGCCCAGGACTGGACCTTCATGCTCTTTAAGATGTACATGAAGTACTGCCAGCGCCGCGGTTGGAAGGTCACCATCAACGATTGCCCCGCGGCCGAGGTTATCGGCATCGATCGCGCGACCTTTACCGTCGAAGGCAAGGATGCCTTTGGCATGCTTCGTGCCGAGGCCGGTGTTCACCGCCTGGTGCGCATTAGCCCCACCGACGACAAGAAGCGCCGCCAGACTACGTTTGCCGGCGTCGAGGTCATTCCGGTACTGCCCGACGATATCGATATCGAGATTAGTCCCGATGACATTCGCGTCGACGTGTACCATGCAAGCGGCCCGGGCGGCCAGGGTGTCAACACCACCGACTCCGCCGTGCGCGTGACGCATTTCCCCAGCGGTATCGTGGTCACGTGTCAAAACGAGCGCAGCCAGATTCAAAACAAGGCCGCGTGCATGCAGATTCTCAAGGCGCGCCTGTACGAGATTGAGCTCGAAAAGCGCGCCGAGGCCCTGGATGAGATTCGCGGACCCAAGACCACAATTGGTTTTGGCAACCAGATCCGCAGCTACGTGCTCTACCCGTACCAGATGGTTAAGGACCTGCGCACGGGCGTGGAGACCAGCAACGTCGAGGCAGTTCTTGACGACGGCGACCTGGATTCGTTTGTGATTGGCTATCACCGTTGGGCTACCGGCAACGCTGACGCGGAGGCCCCGTCTGCCTAAACCGCTCAGTTTATGTGGAAATGGATCAAGGCCTTCCGAGCAGGACGGTTTTGTATCCAGGACAAACCCTGCACAGGGGTGGTTTTTGTTTGGCGAATCGGTAGAATCGAATACATGAAGAAGTTCAAAGCGCATCCGATGGGGTGCGCTTTTTTGAGGGAGGCAGCATGGCATATCGTCTGGACATCAAGCGCATTCTTTCGATGAACTTCTTTCACGATCTACCCCAGATCATGTTGGGGTGTGCCTTGGCCGCCATCGCGACCGACCTGTTTTTGATTCCCAACGGTCTTGCAGCCGGTGGCGTTACGGGCCTTGCGACGATTATCCAGGCAGTCGGCGCAGCGCGAGGCGTGTCGCTTCCTGTCGGTATCCAGACCATCGTGATGAACGCCTTGCTGCTGCTGGTCGTTATGCGCGAGGGCGGCATGTTCTACGTGGTGCAGACGGCGACGGGCTTTGTGCTGCTGGGCTTCTTTACCGATCTGTTTGCCCCGTTTGTAGCGCCTCTGGCACATGCAGACCTGATGCTTCCCGCTATGTGGGGCGGCATTATCACGGGCATTGGTTACGGCATGGTGTTGCGCGCCGGCGCCAACACCGGCGGCTCGGACACGATTGGCCAAATCATCTCGCGTAACACCTCGCTGCCGGTGGGCTCGACCGTCATGGCAATCGATGTTGCCGTATGTGCGGCATCTGCTCCGGTATTCTCGCTCGAAAATGCTCTGTACGCAGGACTTTCGATGGTGATTAGCGGCTATGTGATCGATGCTGTGGTCGATGGCGGCAATAAGCGTCGTATGGTGCTCATCATCTCGGATAACTTTCCCGATATCGCGGCCGACATCATGTATGGTTTGGGCCGCGGCTGCACCAAATTAAAGGCGACCGGTATGTATTCGGGCGTCGAGAAGCCGGTGATCATGGTGATCGTTAGCCGTCGAGAGCTCAACACCCTTAAAACGATCGTGCGCGAGCGCGATCCTCACGCCATTGTGACGGTCGCCGACGTTACGGAAGCCTTCGGTGAGGGTTTCAAGGACATTAACGCGTAGGCTGAATTTCGGTTTGCGGATCATTTTTGTGCCGGGGCGAGAGGCAGCCAGCGCATCCAAAAGACGTTCACATTGATAAACCGTTTCATCAGCGGTTCTGCCTGCTCAATTGTTCAAATAATGATAAAAACTCTGGTAAAGCTTCCAGTTTCCAGCATAATGAATGACGTACGTGCATTGCGGCTGTGTTGGGATTACCTTCGGTGCCGTGCGCATTTTGTCTAATGAGGATGAAAGGAAGGCACAATGAGCGACGAAGAGCTCAAAAAGGTTGCCAACGAGGTAAGGAAGGGCATCGTCACCGGCGTGCACGCTGCCAAGTCCGGCCATCCGGGCGGTTCGCTCGGCGCCGCCGACATCATGACCTATCTGTACTTTGAGGAAATGAACGTCGACCCGGCCGATCCCCGCAAGGCCGATCGCGACCGTTTTGTGCTCTCCAAGGGCCATTGCGCTCCGGGCCTGTACGCCGTGCTCGCCGAGCGCGGATTCTTCCCCAAGGAGGACCTCGAGACGCTGCGCCATATCGGCAGCCACCTGCAGGGTCACCCCAACATGAACGACACCCCGGGCGTCGACATGTCCA
>USDE01000067.1 GCA_900553345.1 uncultured Collinsella sp. | reverse complement strand
ACGCACGCCCCCGCCGTTGCTTCTATCGCATCGTTGAAAGGATGCAATCATGCTGCTCCCCGATTCCAAGACCGAGCTCGTCCGTCGCGGCAACAAGGTCGTTTACGACCTGGGCGACAAGATCGTCAAGGTCTTTAACGAGACCAAGCCCGTCTCCGACGTGTTCAACGAGGCTTTGAATCTTGCCCGCATCAATGAGTGCGGCATCCGCAGCCCCAAGGCTCTCGAGGTTTCTCAGCTCGAGAACGCCAACGGCTGGGCTCTCGTGACCGAGAAGGTTCCGGGCACCACCCTTGCCGAGAAGATGACTGCCGAGCCCCAGCGCTTTGGTGAGTACCTCGAGATGTTCGTCGACCTCCAGATCGAGATCCACGGCTACACCTCCCCGCTGCTCAACCGTCAGCGCGATAAGTTCGCCCGCATGATCGACAGCCTCGATCAGCTCAATGCCACCACGCGCTACAACCTTCAGGAGCGTCTGGACGGCATGACCAAGGAGTTCAAGGTCTGCCACGGCGACTTCAACCCCTCCAACGTCATCGTCGGCGACGACGGCCAGCTGTACGTCTGCGACTGGGCACATGCCACCCAGGGCTCCCCTGCTGCCGACGTTGCCACCACCTACCTGCTCTTTGCCCTCAACAGCAAGGACCAGGCCGAGGCCTATCTGGAGCTCTACTGCGACCGCGCCGACATGCCCATGCAGGTCGTGCGTCAGTGGACGAGCATCGTCGCTGCTTCCGAGCTCGCTCGTAAGCGCAACGTGAACGATGAGTTCCTTAAGAACTGGATCGACGTCGTCGATTATCAGTAATATCTGAGCGATTCATTTCGCATCGGAGGCACAAAGGAAAACCCCGCAGCTCATTTGGGCTGTGGGGTTTTCCTTTACCCGTCGAGCTTATTCACGCAACAAAAAAGACTGCTCCGCATCTCATCCTAAGAGAGATGCGGAGCAGGCCTGCAATTACATCTACTAGCAGAAATGTCGATTAACGACGTGCTGCCTTCACAAGCTCGGCGACCTTGGCGACGACCTCATCAATCGCCACATCCTCGCGCTCGCCCGTGGCACGGTCCTTGAGCTCGACGGTGCCGTTCTTAAGACCACGCTTGCCGAGCACTACCTGATACGGGAAGCCCATAAGGTCGTTGTCGGCAAACTTAAAGCCGGGGCGCTCGTCTCGGTCATCCACGACAACCTCGATACCCTCGGCGCACAGACCCTCAACGATTTGGTCGCAGACGGTAGCGCACTCCTCCTTCTTGGGATCGAGCGGAATCACCGCAACCTCGTACGGGGCAACGGAGACCGGCCAGACGATACCGTGCTCGTCGTTATGCTGCTCCACGACGGCAGCGAGCGAGCGAGACACGCCCACGCCGTAGCAACCCATAATGAGCGGCTTCTCCTTGCCATCCTCGTCCATAAAGGTGGCACCCATGGCCTCGGAGTACTTGGTGCCCAGCTGGAACACCTGGGAGACCTCGATGCCGCGAGCAGCAGAGAGCGGCTTGCCGCAGTGCGGGCAGGGGTCGCCGGCGACGACGGTGACCAGATCGGCCCACTCGTCGACGGTAAAGTCGCGCTCGGGGCAGGCACCGGTAAAGTGATAATCGACCTCGTTGGCACCGCAGGCCCATTGCTTGGACTCGCGCAGACTCTCGTCGCACACTAGACGGATGCCCTCGGGCAGGTTAACCGGTCCGATAAAGCCCTTATGCAGACCGTAGGTCTGGAGCTCCTCGTCGGTCATCATGCGATAGCCCTTGCCAAAGACGTGCTCGGCCTTGCAGTCGTTGAGCTCATGATCGCCCGGAACGATGGCCACAACCGGCTTACCCTCGGCGTCGATGAGAGCCAGGGACTTGCGCGTGCCGTTCTCGGGGAAGCCGAAGAACTTGGCGACGGCCTCGATGGTGCCCATGCCCGGGGTCTCGACCTTGGTGAGCGTACCGTCGCCGGGGCCCTCGGTCACGACAACCTTGGTGCTTGCCGCCTCGTCATCGGCAGCAAAGCCGCAGTCGTCGCAGTAGACCAGCGAGGCCTCGCCGGCGTCGGCCAGCGCCATGTACTCTACGGAGGTGTCGCCGCCGATCTCGCCGGAATCGGCAACGACGGGAAGGGCCTTGATGTAGCAGCGCTCGCAGATGTTAGCGTAGGCCTGCTTCATCTTGTCGTACTCCTCCTGCAGGCTCTCCTGCGTGGCGGAGAAGCTGTAGGCGTCCTTCATGATGAACTCGCGACCGCGCATCAGGCCAAAGCGGGGACGGAACTCGTCGCGGAACTTATCCTGGATGTGGTAGAGGTTGACGGGCAGCTGCTTATAGGAACGCAGTTCATTGCGCACCAGGGCGGTCACGGTCTCCTCGTGCGTGGGGCCGAGAACAAACTCGCGGCCGTGGCGGTCAAAGCGCACGAGTTCCTTGCCATAGGCATCGATACGGCCGGACTCGCGCCACAGCTCGGCATCGACCATGATAGGCATCATGAGCTCCTGGGCGCCGGCAGCGTCCATCTCGTCGCGCACAATGTTCTCGATCTTGCGAATCGAGCGCCACGCGAGCGGCAGATAGGAATAGAGACCGGCGGCCTCCTTGCGAATCATGCCGGCACGAAGCAGCAGGCGATGGCTCGCAACCTCGGCGTCGGCCGGATCCTCTTTGAGCGTCGGAGCATACAGCTTAGACATATACATTGCTCGAGTCATTTATTTCTCCTCAATAAACTTGTCGACCTCGGCCATAAGCGCGTCGACAATTTGGTCCTCAGCTACTTTACCAATGATCTTGCCGTGCGAAAAGAGCAGGCCCTGACCTCGTCCGCAGGCAACACCCAAGTCGGCGTCAGAGGCCTCGCCGGGGCCATTGACTGCACAGCCCATCACGGCAATCGAAAGCGGCGCGGAGTAGTTCTTAAGCCGCTCGGTAACCTCCTCGGCGATAGGAATGAGGTTAACCTGGCAGCGAGCGCACGTGGGGCACGAGACGATCTCGGGACCACGGCGGCGAAGGCCGAGCGACTGCAGAATACCCCAGGCGACCGGCGGTTCCTCGACCGGATCGGCCGTGAGCGAGACGCGCATGGTGTCGCCAATGCCCTCGGAAAGCAAAATTCCCAGGCCCACAGAGCTCTTAATGGTGCCCTGGAGCTTGGTTCCGGCCTCAGTCACGCCCAAATGAAGCGGAACATGGGGGATTTCGCGCGACAGGGCACGATAGGTGTCAAGCGTCGTGGACACGCTATGAGCCTTGGCGGAAAGCACGATATTGGTAAAGCCGCGATCCTCAAAATGTTTGACGAAACGCTCGCTCGACATCACAAGCTTTTCGGGCTGCGTAAGGTCATCGCGCTCGGCGATATCCTGCTCAAGCGAGCCGGCGTTCACGCCGATACGAATCGCGCAACCAGCGGCGCCCGCAGCATCGATCACGGCATCGACTTTGGCCCAATCGCCGATGTTGCCGGGATTGATGCGGAGCTTGGCGGCACCGGCCTCCACGGCACCAATGGCGAGCTTATGGTTAAAGTGGATATCGGCAACGATCGGCACCGGAGACTCCGCACAAATCATGCGAAAGCCCTCGAGCGCAGCCTCAGTGGGCACGCTCACGCGCACAACATCACAACCCGCCTGGGCGAGTGCACGAACTTGTGCAAGCGTTGCCTGCGCGTCGGCGGTATCAGTGCAGGTCATGGACTGAACCACCACCGGAGCGCCGCCGCCTATCTGCACGTCGCCCACAAACACGGGGCGCGTCAGCTCGCGCGGCAAAGGATGGGACAAAGACAATCCAAACACTCCCCTACAAAATAAATCGAAGGACGTCGGAACGAAGCATATAGACAAACAGCAGCGCAAAGAGCGCGATGCCGACATAACTGACGATTGTCTGCACCTTGAGTGGCAGCTCGCGACCGGCGACCTTTTGAATGATCTCGATAACCAGCTTTCCCCCGTCGAGCGGCGGAATGGGCAGCAGGTTCATAAAGCCCAGCGAAAACGAGATGAGCGCGGCAAACGTCAAGAACGTCGCAGGGCCGGCTGCCGCCGCCTGAGAAGACATAACACTGATGCCCACAATCGAGGAGGACTGATCGAGTATCTCCATCGTATGCTGCGGCTGCAGCAGGCGCATCACGCCCTCAGCTGTCTGCTGAACATAGGAGAACGACAGGCGCGCCGACGTAATGGGGTCCAAATGGACCACCTGCGTAGAGGCATAAACGCCCAAACGTTCGCCCTCCTTGAGCGCGACCGAGGTCGAAAGTTTCTTACCGTCGCGCTGGTACTCAATGGCGATATCGTCCTGACCGGCAGCCTTGCCGATGGCATCATACACATCCATCCAGCTGGAGCAGGACACGCCATCGACACTAAGAATTGCGTCGCCGGCCTCAATGCCCGCCTTGGCGGCTATAGAGCCTTCTTCAACCTGACCGATCACATTGCTATCGACCGGCACCGATACGCCGGCGATAGAGTAGATGCTCATAAGCAGCAAAAAGCCCGTCAGGATATTGACGAGAATGCCCGCGAGCAGCATAAAGGCACGCTTGAGAAAACCCTGGCCCAGATAGGTATGCGAACGCTCCTGCTCGAGAAACTCCGACGCGGCGACCGGCAGCTCCCACACATCGCCCTCGGCAGTCGCATGCTCTCGATCGAACTTGCGGCCGTCAAAGGTGGTATATCCTGCAGCATCGCGCGGCAGCGTCTGGTACCTAACCGGATAGTAGCTGGGTGAAGGCTTCTCCCCTTCCTCGTACCAAGGCGCAATGGAGCCCCAGCCCAAAAGCAAGGCACAAGCCTCGAGAACATCCTCCTCGGACAGCTCCAGCTCGACGGAAAGGTCTGCAACCGAAACGCGACCATGACGATAGATCGCCGCAAGCACACAGTCGGCGCACGAGACATCGGTCGGGTCCATACCGCAGATTGCGGCATAACCACCTAGCAGCAGCGGCGTCACGCCAAACTTGGTACCGATGCGACGCGACGTATGATGAATATCGAAGCGGCACGGCAGGCCCAAGAAAAACTCGGTGACACGCACGCCGCACGCACGGGCCGCCAAAAAGTGGCCGCCCTCATGCAGAAACACGAGGACGGATAGCATCAAAAGGCCCCAAAAGACTGAGGAGAGAACGCTCAGAACAGTATCCATAAAACGAAAAGCAATCCTTACGATTAAGAGCGGGTTGCAGCGAGCACCTCGGCGGCCTTGGCACGAGCCCACGTATCGATATCGCGAAGCTGCTCAAAGGATGCGACCGCCTGCGTATCGTGTGAATCCATGCACGACTCGACGATACGGTCGATATCGGTAAAGGTACAGGCATCGTGGAGGAAGGCATCGACGGCAACTTCGTTGGCGGCATTCAGCACGCACGGCATGGTGCCACCCGTCTTGCCGGCACGCTCGGCCAGTGCCAGACAGCGGAAGGTATCCATGTCGGCAGCATCAAACGTGAGCTGCCCCAGCTCGCGAAAATCAATACGAGGCGCCGGGGTATCCCAACGCTCGGGATACGAGAACGCGAACTGGATGGGAATACGCATGTCGGAAGCACCGAGATGCGCCATCACAGAGCCGTCGGCGAACTCGACCATAGAGTGAATCTTGGACTGACGCTGCACGACCACGTTAATGAAATCGAGGTCGCAGTTGAACAGATGCATGGCCTCAATGCGCTCCAGGCCCTTGTTCATGAGGGTGGCGGAGTCGATGGTGATCTTGGCACCCATGGCCCACGTGGGATGTGCGAGGGCATCGGCACGCGTCGCGCGGTCGAGCTCGCGGCGCGTGCGGCCAAAGAACGGACCGCCCGAGCAGGTGAGCCAAATACAATGAGCCTCGCGTGGGTTCTCCCCCAGATAGCACTGGTAGATGGCGGAGTGCTCAGAGTCGACTGGAATAAGCTGGCCCGGTTGCGCCAACGGCATAAGCAAGTCGCCACCGACGACGAGGGACTCCTTGTTGGCAAGGGCAAGGCGCTTATTTGAGGTCAAGGCCGCATGGCTCGCCTCGAGACCGGCGGCACCCACAATAGCGACGAGCACGCAGTCGACACCGTCGCGACGCGCGAGCTCGCAAACCGCCTGCGCGCCAACGCCGAGCTTCGTGCCCTCGGGCAACTCCTGCAGCACGGCGTCATCGCCATGAGCGACATCGGCCACGGCAACCGCCGAAACCGAAAACTCGCGGGCAGCGGCAACGAGCTCGGAGGTACTGGAGTTAACGGACAGCGCCGTCACCTGCAGGCGATCGGCATGCTGGCGGCACACATCGAGCGCCTGGGTGCCAATGGAGCCCGTACAACCCAGGATGGCAACACGGAGGCGTCCATCGGCGCCATACGTCGTCTGGAATGACATTACAGCACGCCTCCGATCATCAGCATCAGCTGCGCGGTGATGCAGCCGAAGATAAGCGAATCGCTACGATCGAGCATGCCGCCGTGGCCCGGGATAAGGTTACCGGAATCCTTAACGCCCACACCGCGCTTGATGCGCGACTCGATAAGGTCGCCGATAACGCCCAGAATGGACACCACCACGCCGCACAGCAGCGCATAGGGCAGGCTGAGCTTGTAGAAGTGCGTCGCCCACAGGATGAGCCAAATCAAAACCGAGCCCAGAATGCCACCGACAAACCCCTCCCAGCTCTTTTTGGGAGAGATCTTGGGAACCATCTTGTGTTTGCCGATACGGCTACCCACGATGTAGGCAAACGAATCGGAGACCCAAAGGGACGCGCAAACGCCCACCGAAAGCAGGGCGCCGGCAAAACCGGGCACGGCATCGCGCAGCAGCACGATAGCCGACAGCATAAAGCCAGTGTAGATGGGACCCATGAGCGTTACGGCCACATCAGAAATGCGGGTACGCGGCGACCAGACATACCAAATGCCCACAGCGAGCATCAGGGCAAAAAGCAGGGCATTCAACAACATCGAATCGCCCAACGCCGACAGCGGAAAGAGTACGGCGGCAGCGATACCCATGCGCTCGTTAGCCATCTTGCCATCGAGCCTCGTCATACGGAAAAACTCATAGCAGCACAGACCGCTCATGACAGAAACAAAGATGGCCGTGGGCACGATTCCCAAAACCAGGCACAGGATAAAGACAACGGCGTAGACGATACCGGCGGCGGCACGGGT
>USDE01000066.1 GCA_900553345.1 uncultured Collinsella sp. | reverse complement strand
TTGCACTACCGGCTTCTTCCGTTCTTCGCCACATGTCGGTGCAGGGAAAAACGTTTGTCCACCTTGGAACTGCAACCCAAAACCCAAGATTTCACCCGTTTGAGAAGGATAACATAGCCACCCCCTTCATCATGGCTATTATATGTTTCTTTTTTTATACCATTAGGGCGTTTTTAACAAATCCGCAGGAAATGCGAGCGTGAACAACTACCGTTCACCGATTTGTTTGGTTTTTTCCTTGCCTTTGTACGACGTTCACTCTAGCTGTTATGCCAGCTTTAGCAGGGTAAAGCGTCCCAGAGACCCTACAGAAACTGCAGGGCGGCCACGGAATCCCCCGTGGTCGCCCTGTGGCATGGCTAGTTTTTAGCTTTGATTGCCGCTTGGCATTAGGCGGCTGCGGCGGCCTTGTCGGCCGTTGCCTTGCTATCGCCGTTGCCCTGGCCCTCAAAATGCTTGTAGCACCAGCTGGTGACCAGCGGGGTCAAAATAGCCGTAACGATTGCGCAGGCAGCAACCTGTGCCGTAGCCGTCGCGAGCACCGCACCGCCGTACATGGCCCCGTTGACGCTTGCCATGGCAGCAGGCGTGGCCACATTGGCTCCGGCGCAGCTCGAAATGGCCGCACCTGCGACACCCGTACCGCCCGTGAGCTTATCGACCGCGATAACGGGAATTGCAAAGACCACCGAGCAGATCACGCCGAGCAGAATACCGGGGAGACCGCCATTAATGAGCTGGCCAAAGGTCATGGTCGAGCCCATGGCAAAGAAGACGAGCACGATGATGGCGGAAAGTGCCGGTGCCATCATCTTCTTAAAGCTGGGGAACAGGTTACCCAGAATAATGCCGACGACGATCGGCAGAATGGCACCCACGAGCGACCAGCCGATCGGGGCCTGGCCGGCAGCGCCGAGCACGATCATCGTGACCGGAGGGCCGACAACCAGCGTGGTGATGGCGACAGCGCCACGCTCAGCCTCGTTGCCCATGGTACCCATCAGCCCAGCGTACATAGCGTTGTTGGCGCCGGTGCAAGCCGCCAGCATCACCATGGCAGAGATGCCAAACAAGTTGTCGTTGAACACATAAAGGATGAGCAGCGACATGGCAACGACCACGATCTGCTTGACGGCGATGATGATGGCGCCGCGGGCAGCGGCGGCAGGAGCGCTCTTAAACGAAATCGTCGTACCGACGATGAGCAAAAAAGCGCCCACGAGCGGGCCAGCGCCCTGCTGGGTCATGCCAAGCGTAAAGCTGCCGAGCGTTTTGAACAGGTCGGGGAATAGCGTGTTGAGCAGACAGCCCAACAGAAGCGGCACCAAGATATTGGCGCCCGGGATGGAGGACATCTTAAAGAACGGCTCCTTTGCCGCCGGCGCCTCCACCGCAGCCGATTCACTCATATATATCTCCTTTGGATGCATGCGAATCGTAGCCGCATGCGCCTATATCAGAAAGAAGGCGACGGTCCCGAGTCGCAGGAGCCGTCGCCGAATAATCGTCGCGGAGTATTACCCGTCCAGAACGATGCCACCGTCGCAGTCACCGATCTCGCCGTTCACGAAGCTGGCGAGGTCGGAAGCGAAGAACAGCACCATCTGCGCAGGCTCGCTGGCCTGGGCGGCGCGGCCCAGAGGAATACCGTTGATGATGCGCTGAGAGTTCTCGTCAGAGAGGATCGAGGTCATATCGGTAAGGGTAAGTGACGGGCACACGGCGTTGCAGCGGACGCCAAACTTGCCGCCTTCCTTGGCGACTGCCTTGGTCAGGCCGTTGACACCGGCCTTAGAGCTCGCGTAGGCCGCGGTGCCGAGCAGGCCGCCACCGATCTTGCCAGCGACAGAGCTCACGTTGACGATAGTGCCGGCATGGGCCGCCTTAAAGTGCGGGTACACGGCGTTCATCATAGTGAAGGTACCGTTGAGGTTGATGTCGATGGTGCGACGCCACTCGGTGTCATCGATCTCGTCGAACTTCTTGGTGCTGATGACGCCAGCGCAGTTGATCAGGATGTTGGTTTGCGGCAGGTCCGTAAAAATCTGCTCGACGGTCTCGCGCGCCTTGGGTGCATCGGCGACATCGAGCTGATAGAACTTGTTGCCCTCGCCAAGCTCGGCCACCGCGGCCTCGCCCTTAGCAGCGTTCCTTGCGATGAGCGCGACGTGTCCGCCGCCCGCAACGATGCCCTTGGCAATCTCGAGGCCAATGCCCTGAGTGCCGCCGGTAACGATCGCGGTTTTGCCCGTGAAGTCAAATGCCATGACTCCAACCCCCTTGATTCAGGTGTCTCCTTGCGGGAAGTTGGAGCATCGCACGTGGCGATAAATGAGTCCCAGTCGTCATGGTGGTGACAACCCCTCGCCTAACCGCGGGCATAATAGTTCTTTGAAACGCTTCAGGAATTGAATTTTTTACTCTTTATGCGCTCTTTATATTGCCCACTGCATGAGACCCGAATACGCGGGTATCATCTTTCACCGAAAATAGTTTCTAGTGTTAGGGGTTTTCGGTGGAAGATACCGATTTCCATGAGCTTGGGCGTCAGCTCTTTACCGAGTTTGGCAGCATGCACCAGCGCGTTTCGCGCTTTGCCGACCAGGCTCTGGGTGGCGAGATGGCCGTCATGCGCGCCCTCATGCGCGCCGGCGGCTCGCTCACGCCGAGCGAACTCGCCGATCGTGCCTGGGTCTCGAGCGCCCGTATCGCCAATATCCTGCGCGCCCTCGAGGCCAAGGGTTGGGTCGAGCGCGAGCACTCAAAGACCGACCGTCGTCGCGTACACGTCACGGTGACCGACAAGGGATTCCAGGTCATCGAAATCAAACGCCGGGAATTCGAGGACCGCACCGCGGCCTTCCTCGAGCAGCTCGGCGAAACAGATACCCAGGAGATGGTGCGCCTTCTAAGACGTGCCAACGAAATTATCGACCGCAATCAAGAAAGGAGAGATGCCGAGTGAGGATTCTCAAGCTCTTTAAAAAACATATCCTGGCACTGTTCGCAGCTATCGTACTTATCGTAATCAGCTGCAACGCCGATCTGGCGCTGCCTACCTATATGAGCGACATCGTCGACGTGGGTGTGCAGCAAGGCGGCATCGCGTCGCCCGTGCCCGACACCATCCGCGCCGAATCGCTCGACGACCTCGAACTCTTTATGAGCACCAAGGACGCCAAAGCTGTGGAGGCCGTGTTTGGCAAGGCGGACAATAACGGCATTCGAACGTACAAGGGCACCGAGGAGGAGCGCGCCGACGGCGGCAAGATTGCCGACATCATGAGCCTCCCCGAGACTGTCGTCCTTTCGTTCAACCAGGGCATCGATGCCAACTCCATGGGCGACATGACCGGCGCATCTACCGAAGCAAGCGATGGCGGCGCCGCTCAGGCCATGCCCACGCCCGAGCAACTCGCCGAGATGCAGCAGAAGGCCGCTGCGGCGCAGAACATGCAAAAACAGATTGATGCCGACGGTGGCAAGATCACCATGAAGAGCCTGCGTCTAGGCGTTGAAGGCGGCCTAATCGACCAGGGCAAGCTCGTCGAGGGCGCCAACGATATGGCAGACAAAATGGGCTCCATGTCGGGCTCCATCGTGACCCAACGCGCCGTGAGCTATGTGCAAGACGAGTACAAGGCGCAGGGCATCGACCCCGCCGACGTGCAGAACGCCTACCTGGGCCGCATGGCGACCACGATGTTTGGTCTGTGTCTGGTCTCGCTCGTCGCCACCATCCTGACCGGTGCCGTGGCCTCGCGCACCGCCTGCTCCATCGCCCGCGACCTGCGCCGCGAGACCTTCAAAAAGGTTATGCACTTCTCGCCGGCCGAGGTGGGCAAGTTTAGCCAGGCCTCGCTCATCACCCGCTGCACCAACGACATTCAGCAGATCCAGATGGCCGCAACCCTGTTTATCCGCATGTGTCTGATGGCCCCCGTCATGGGCATCGTCGCCGTCATGCGCGTCCTGGCCAACCATACCGGCCTAGAGTGGACCATCGCCGTGGCCATCATCGCGGTCTCGGCCGTTGTCGGCGTGCTCATGGGCCTCACCATGCCCAAGTTCAAAAAGATGCAGAGCTTTGTGGACCGCGTGAACCTTACCGCCCGCGAGCTGCTCGACGGCCTTATGCCCATCCGCTCGTTCAACCGTGAGGAGCATGAGCTCGAGCGTTTTGACAAGGCTTCGCTCGACCTGATGACCACGCAGCTCTACACCAACCGCGCCATGAGCTTCATGATGCCGCTCATGATGCTCGTCATGAACTGCATCACCGTGCTTATCGTCTGGTTTGGCGCGCAGGGCGTGTCCGACGGCGTGATGCAGGTCGGCAACATGATGGCGTTCATCTCCTACACTATGCAGATCGTCATGGCGTTTATGATCCTCACCATGGTTTCGGTCATCCTGCCCCGTGCCGAGGTCGCAGCCGAGCGCGTAGATGAGGTCATCACCTGCCCTACGAGTATCAACGACCCTGTCTCGCCCAAACTGCCTGCTGCCAGCGCGCCGCGCGGCGAGCTCACCTTCCGCGACGTGAGCTTCCAGTATCCCGATGCCCGCGCCGACGTCATCAGCGGCGTGAACTTCACCACGCATGCCGGTCAGATGCTCGGCATTATTGGCTCCACGGGCTCGGGCAAGTCCACGCTCGTGCAGCTGATTCCGCGCCTGTACGACGTCACGGGCGGCAGCATTTCGCTCGACGGTATCGACGTGCGCGACATGACCCTCTCTGAGCTGCGCCGCCGCATCGGTTATATTCCGCAGCAGGGTCGCCTGTTCTCGGGCACTGTCGAGAGCAACCTCAAGTTTGCCGGCGACATGGTGAGTGACGAGGATATGCGCCAGGCAGCACGCGTCGCCCAGGCGGAGGACTTTATCGCCGAGCGCGAGGGCGGCTACGACTCCCCCATCAGCCAGGGCGGCTCCAATGTCTCGGGCGGTCAGCGCCAGCGCCTGGCCATCGCCCGCGCGTTGGCCAAAAAGCCCGAGGTCGTGGTGTTCGATGACTCGTTTAGTGCCCTCGACTACAAGACCGACGCGCGTCTACGCGAGGAGCTGGCCAAAAACGTTACCGACGCCGCGCTCGTGGTCGTGGCCCAGCGCATCGCGACCATCATGCACGCCGACCAGATCATCGTGCTCGACGACGGCCACGTAGTGGGCACCGGCACGCACGAGGAGCTGCTGCGCAGCTGCCCGGCGTACCTGGAGATCGCACAGTCGCAGCTTTCCGCCGAGGAGCTGGGGCTTACCCAAGAAGAAATTGCAGGCGTCATGGAAGGAGGCGAGCACTAATGGCAGACGAGACCAAGACTCAGATTCCCAAGCCCACCCGCCGGCGTGGTCCCATGGGCCGCATGGGTGGCATGCGCCGTGGCGAAAAGGCCAAGGACTTTAAGGGCACCATGAGGCAGCTGCTCGGCTATATCGGCCAGCACAAGATTGCCGTGTTTGCCGCCGTCGCCTTTGCCGTGTGCTCGGTCATCTTTAACATTGTGGGGCCCAAGGTGCTCGGCCAGGTTACCACCAAACTGTTCGAGGGCCTGGTCGCCAAGGTCAACGGCACCGGCGACGTTGACTTTGACTGGATCGCCAAGACGCTCGGCTTTTTGCTCTGCCTGTATCTGGCGAGCTCTGTCTGCAGCCTGGTCCAGGGCTGGCTCATGACCGGCGTCACGCAAAAGATCTGCTACCGCATGCGCAAGGAAATCGCCGCCAAGATTGCCGTCGTGCCGATGAGTTACTTCAACGGCCACAGCAAGGGAGACGTGCTCAGCCGCATCACCAACGACGTCGATACGCTGGGTCAGTCGCTCAACCAGAGCGTGACGCAGCTCATCACGTCGGTGACGCAGATTATCGGCGTGCTCGTCATGATGCTGTCGATCAGCCTGCCGCTCACCGGCGTCACCGTGCTCACGCTGCCGGCCGCCGCGATTATCCTGACCGTGATGATTCACTTCTCGCAACCGTACTTCCGCGAGCAACAGCAAGTCCTGGGCGCCGTCAACGGCATTATCGAGGAGGACTTTGCCGGCCAGAACGTCATCCAGGTGTTCGACCGCGCCGAGGCCTCAATCGAGGAGTTCGACCGTCAAAACGACCGCCTCTTTATTAGTGGCTGGCGCTCGCAGTTCCTGTCGGGCCTGATGATGCCGCTTATGAGCTTGGTGGGCAACATGGGCTACGTGGGCGTCGTCGTGGTAGGCGCGCAGCTCGCGCTGACCGGCAATGCCACGCCCGGCGACATCCAGAGCTTTATCCAGTACGTTCGCAACTTTACGCAGCCGGTGCAGCAGCTGGGCAACGTGAGCAATACGATGCAGTCGATGGCCGCCGCCACCGAGCGCGTGTTTGAGTTCCTGGCCGCGCCCGAGGAGGAACAGAAAGCTGACGCGCAGATTCCCGAGAAGCGCCCCGGCCACGTGGAGTTTGACCACGTCAAGTTTGGCTACACGCCCGACAAGACCATCATCCACGACTTTAGCTGCGAGGCGCAGCCCGGCCAGACCATCGCCATCGTCGGCCCCACCGGCGCCGGCAAGACCACGCTCATTAAGCTGCTGCAGCGCTTCTACGACGTGGACGGCGGTTCGCTGCGCGTCGAGGGCGTCGACGTGCGCGACTGGGACCGCGCGGCGCTGCGCGGCGAGTTTGCCATGGTGCTGCAGGACACCTGGCTGTTTAACGGCACCATCCGCGAGAACATCCGCTACGGACGCCCCGATGCGACCGACGCCGAGGTCGAGGCCGCCGCACGCGCCGCACGCTGCGACCACTTTATCCATACGCTCGCCGGCGGTTACGACTTTATGATCAACGAGGAGGGCACTAACCTCTCACAGGGCCAGCGCCAGCTCGTGACCATCGCCCGCGCCATTTTGGCCGACCGCCCGGCACTGATTCTGGACGAGGCGACTTCCAACGTCGATACCCGCACCGAGGAGCTTATTCAGCGCGCCATGGATGCGCTGATGCAGGGCCGTACCAGCTTTGTCATCGCACACCGCCTGTCCACGATCCGCAACGCCGACGTGATCTTGGTGATTCGCGACGGCGATATCGTCGAAAAGGGCACGCACGACGAGCTGCTCGCCCAGGGCGGCTTCTACGCCGACCTGTACAACTCGCAGTTCGACGAGGCGGCGTAAAACCGGCAGCAAACAACCGCAATGCCAAGAAAACGGGGGCGCAGGAGGTCGCGCGCGCAGACGTGGTGTAAGAGTGTCCTGAGGTCCGTCGCTGCAAGTCC
>USDE01000065.1 GCA_900553345.1 uncultured Collinsella sp. | reverse complement strand
CTCGTGCGTCACAAAGGTCTCGACCACATGCGGCGACTCCTCAAAGCACCATTGTGTCAACGGACCCTCACTCGTCTGCCGAACCACCAGGCCGCCCATGCCAGACGGCTCACACGTTACAAGCAGGTACTCCCCGCCCTCGTCGCTCTCAAACAAAACCACCCGATCATCAAACAGCTCCATCGCGTCCCCTTTCTCTCGCTCTTATTTAGCAAAAGCATAGCAGGTAGATGGCTGTATACAGAACAGTTGTTCGTGTGTTTTCTATTGAGCTGTCCGCACGGCATGGTATGGACCTGCGCACGAAATAGGGCGCCCCCGAAGGAGCGCCCTTGCATATCCCCTATGCAGCCAACTTACGCGACCGGCTCGATCTTCTCGAGACCACCCATGTAAGGACGCAGGACCTCGGGAATCGTGATGGTGCCGTCGGCGTTCTGGTAGTTCTCCAGAATGGCGGCCATGGTGCGGCCAGCCGGCAGGCCGGAACCGTTGAGCGTGTGCAGGTAGCGCGAACCCTTGAAGTTCTCGGGGTCGCGGTACTTGATGTTGGCGCGGCGGGCCTGGAAGTCGCCGCAGTTGGAGCAGGAGCTGATCTCCTTGTAGGCGTTGTAGCTCGGCAGCCAGACCTCGACGTCGTAGGTCTGACGGGCAGAGAAGCCCAAGTCGCCGGTGCACAGGCTAATCACGCGATACGGAAGGCCCAGCTGCTGCAGCAGGTACTCGGCCTCGGCGGTCATGCTCTCGAGCTCCTCGTCGGACTCCTCCGGCTTAGCGAACTTGACCATCTCGACCTTGTCGAACTCGTGCTGACGGATGATGCCGCGGGTGTCGCGACCGGCGGAACCGGCCTCCTCGCGGAAGCAGGGGGTGAAGGCGGTGTAGCGGCGCGGCAGGGTGTCGGCGTCGAGGACCTCGCCGGCGTGCAGGTTGGTGAGCACGACCTCGGCGGTGGGGATCAGGAAGTTGTCGCCCGAGACGTGGTAGGCGTCGTCCTCGAACTTGGGCAGCTGACCCGTGCCAAACATGGTCTGACGCTTGACGACGATGGGCGGCCACCACTCCTTAAAACCACGGCTGGTGTGCGTATCGAGGAAGAAGTTGATGAGGGCGCGCTCCAGGCGGGCGCCGGCGCCACCGAGAACGGTAAAACGGCTGCCGGAGAGCTTGTTGCCGCGCTCGAAGTCGAGGATGTCCAGATCGGTGCCCAGATCCCAATGCGGCTTAAAGTCGAAGTCGAACTCGCGCGGGGTGCCCCAACGACGGCGCTCAATATTCTCGTCCTCGTCCTTGCCGTACGGCGTGGCCTCGCAAGGAATGTTGGGCAGGTGAGCCATGAAGTCGTACTGCTCCTGTTCGAGAGCGGTGCGGCGCTCGGCCAGACCGTCAATCTTCTCGTTGACGGCGCGCACGGCCTCCTTGGCGGCCTCGGCCTCGTCCTTCTTGCCCTCCTTCATCAGGGCGCCGATCTTCTTGGACTCGGCATTGCGCGTAGCCTGGAGCTCCTCGACCTCGGTGATGACGGCACGGCGCTCGTCGTCGAGCTCAAAGAACTTCTCGCGATCCCAAGACGTCTGGCGGTTAGCCATGGCGACATCGATGGCATCGGGGTTCTCGCGAACAAACTTGATATCAAGCATTAGATCCTCCGGCGATATACATTCCATTTAGGTTGCAACCTTGTACATGTATGGGCAAGTATATACTTATGAGCGTTTACGACCCAACTCAACTACGCAAGAAGGCACCCAATGGACGCAGTTTTTTCCTTTTTGTTTGGCACCCGCACCGGTTTTGCCATCCTTTTCGCCGGCGGCATCCTGTTATTTGCGATTCTTGCCTTTGTAATGGAGAAGCGCACCCATAAGATGTACGTCGACCGCGGGCCCAAGTCCGAGGATGAGGAAGACAGCTTCTGGGACTAACCTGCCAAAAAGGGACAGGTTTATTTTGGTCGGTTTTATCTGGGCAAATGCAAGCGCCCCGCAACCGGTAACGATCCGGTTGCGGGGCGCTTTTCGCACATACGACAAAACCGCAGGAAAAACCTGCCAAAATAAACCTGTCCCTAAATGGCAGGTTTTACTGGAGAGTTGCGTCGATTGCCTTGACCAGGGCACTGCGCATGCCGGCGTCCTCGAGCGCAACGACGCCCTTGATGGTGGCGCCACCGGGCGAGCATACGGCATCCTTCATCGCCGCAGGATGCTGACCAGTTGAAAGCTGCAGCTTTGCCGTACCTAGCACCATCTGGCTCACAATGCGATAGGCATCGGCACGCGGGATACCGTGCTTGACCGCCGCATCGCCCAGGGCCTCGATTGCCATAGCGACAAATGCCGGAGCGCAACCACCCACCGTGCCGCCCACGAACAGCAGGCTCGTATCGAGCTCGACCACCGCACCGAGCTTGCCAAGCAGATCAAGCACCACTACGCTCTGCTCATCACTAAGCGTGGAAGCCTTCTCGCAAGCGATGACGCCCTCGCCCACCGAAACCGGCGTGTTGGGCACCGTCGAGATATGCGCGACGCCCGGCAGGACCTGCTCCCACTTGGCACTGTCCCAGGTCCAGGCAACCGACAGAACGACCTTTTTGGCAAGAGCATCCTTGAGCGGGGCGAATATCTTCTCGATCATGTACGGTTTGACCGCAGCGACCACGATATCGGATGCGGCGACAACCTCGGCGGCATCGTGGCAGGCGACCATGCCGCGCGCCTCGCAGCGCTCAACCAGTGCGTCGTAGCGACCCGCGCAGGCGCACATGTCGCTCGCAGCTACACCGGCAGCGATCCAGCCATCGGCCATAGCGCTCGCCATATTGCCAAAAC
The DNA here is from genome assembly GCA_900553345.1 of uncultured Collinsella sp. GTDB lineage: Bacteria > Actinomycetota > Coriobacteriia > Coriobacteriales > Coriobacteriaceae > Collinsella. The sequence continues at coordinate 4,514 of USDE01000065.1, read as the reverse complement.
CGACAAATCCAATCTTCATTTCTCATAGTCCTTTCAGACACATTCCTCAAAACGAAAGGTATTGTCCCACGCCATTGTTTCGCATTGCCGACCTATTTGTGATACGGCTCGCCACGACTGATCTTGCAGGCACGGTAAATCTGCTCTAACAGCACCACACGCGCCAGGTTATGCGGCAAGGTAATGCGTCCAAAGCTGAGCATCTCGTCGGCTCGTGCGCGCACGTCATCGCTCACGCCGTCCGAACCGCCGATTACAAAGGCAATGTCGCTGCTGCCTCGCAGCATAAGATCGTCGAGCCTCGCCGAGAGCTCCTCACTCGAACGCTCCTTGCCCTCGATAGCCAGCAGAATCACATGGGCTCTCGGCGGCAAGGCAGCAAGAATCGCCGCCCCCTCCTTGTCACGCGCGGCATCCACACCGCCCGCCTTAGCCGGGTCGATATCGGCCACCTCGCGGATATCAACCTTGGCATAGGCACCTAGGCGCTTGGTGTACTCAGCGCACGCGTCCTTCCAAAAGCGCTCCTTGAGCTTACCGACGCAAACGACAGTGTATTTCACGCGCGTCTACTCCTTCGAATCGTTTTGAACTTTGCCGGCGGTCAGCATCTGCTCGAACATCGAGGCCGACTGCGAAAAGTCGCTTGGCAACACGACCGTCGAGGTTTTACCCGTGCGAGCGAACTCCGTCATCATCTCGGACCACTGCGTAAACATGAACAGTTGGTTGGCCTCGTCATTGCCGACACCCGTCTCCTGTATGATCTCGAGCGAATCTTTGATACCCAGCGCGATGGCCTTGCGCTGGTTGGCGATGCCCTCGCCCGCCTTTTCCATTGCCTCAGCCTCGGCGGTCGCCTCGGTGACGCGCTTGATGCGGTCTGCCTCAGCGAGCTCCTGCGCAGCAGCGCGCTTTCGCTGGGCGGCATTGATGTCGTTCATGGAGTTCTCGACCTCGGTCGGCAGTGCAATCTTGGTGATGAGCGTCGACACGAGGGTGAAGCCGTAGGCGGCCATCTGCTCGGAAACGGTAGCGTTGACATCCTTGGCGATGTCATCCTTCTTGGCAAAGACCTCATCGAGTGTGTAGACGGGAATCGAAGAGCGCAGGGCGTCGGTGATGAAGTCACGCATCTGGTCGACGGGCTCCTGCAGCATGTAGTAGCTCTTGTAGATACCCGAATCTGCCGGGCCGGCGCCCATGTCATAGCTCACGTGGTACTGAGCAGAGACCTCAAGGCCGATGGTCACGTTGTCCTGGGTCTTAACGTCGATGCCAAAACCGTTTTTCATGGTGCGCAGACTCACCGTGGCGGCCTTGCGGTCGATCACGGGCACCTTCATGTGGAAGCCCGCGTTGACGATGCGGTTAAACTTGCCCAGACGCTCGATGATCACGGCATGCTGTTGTTCAACGACATAGCAGGCGTTGGGAAGCAGAAGCAACAAAATGATGATGGGAAGCAGAAGGCTCGTAAGGGCGGCAATGATACCGGACAACAGCATGGTCTCTCCTCTGATAGGCACACGTTGGCACTAGGATACCCGCACGAAGCAGCCACGTGACATCAACAAGAGACCCATAACAAAAAAGCTCCCATTGCTGGGAGCTCTTTCATTCAATGGTGCGGGCGAAAGGACTTGAACCTTCATGGGGTTGCCCCCATACGGACCTGAACCGTACGCGTCTGCCAATTCCGCCACGCCCGCGTGCAGGAATTAGAATAACGGAGCGCCATCGCGAACGCAAGAACTATTTTTGAAAAAGTTTGCAGGCATTTTCCCAAGCTGCTCGCGCGATTGCCTCAGCATCCTCGCCGGTACGATCGACACGGTCGTTGACCAGCGTGTTTGCCGTAATGGAGATCATTGCGGGCTCGCATTCAAGACCGCGGATGGGCTCCGGAGCCATATACGGGCAATCCGTCTCGAACAAAATTCGATCGAGTGGGGTTGCCGCAAATGCCTCGCGCACATCGTCGTTGCGCTTAAAGGTAGCCGCGCCTCCATAAGCGATATAGCAGCCCAGCTCCACAAAGCGCTCCATCGTGGCGCGGTCCTCGCCAAAACAGTGCAGCACACAACCGGCCTGGGGCACGCCCACCTCACGAAGCACGTTGTACGCATCAACGTGCGAGGTGCGCTCCCCATCCGAGTCCTCGTGACGCAGGTGCAGCTCCACCGGCACGTTACGGCACACGGCAAGCTCGAGCTGGCGCGTCATGCAGTCAATCTGCACGTTATGGGGTGCCGGCGCGATATCGTCGTCATAGTCCATGTGGTAGTCCAGGCCGATTTCGCCAATACCGGCGCATAAGGGGTCATCGAGTGCGGCAACGACCTGCGCGTGAACGTCGTCGGTATAGTCCGGCGCACCATACGGATGCACGCCGGCAAGATACTTGATCTGAGGGATATCCTGCATCGGCAGAATTTCGCGCACGAGCCAGTCGCTATAGTCCGTCACGCTGCGTTTGTCAGCGATGGGGTCGAACATCGTCACCAACAGGTCGACGCCCGCGGCTTTGGCGCGCACGAGCGTCTCGGGCACTTCTTTGCCCCAAAACGAAAGCAGATGCGCATGCGTGTCGGCAAGCGGCGCCAAGGGCACGGGACAAGCAACCGTCTTCTTTTTCTTGGTAAACGTCACGCGTTCGGCATTAAGCGTCATGGATTAGCTCCTGGGCCAGGCGGACAAAGTCGGCAACATCGAGCGTCTCGGCGCGCGTGGTGGATGCGATACCGCAAGCCTCAAAGGCGGCATCGAGCACGTCCTTGGCAAAGCCGTTGGCGCTCATGGAGTTGCGAATGGTCTTGCGACGCTGAGCAAATGCAGCGTCGATCACACGAGCCACGAACTCGCGATCGAGCCCCTCGGGCACCACGCCGTCAACACGGTCGATACGCACGACGGCCGAGTCCACGTGCGGCGCTGGCATAAAGCAACGCGGCGGCACCTCAAAGCGACCCGTCACCTGCGCATACAGGCCGAGCTTTGCCGTATAGCCGCCATAGGTCTTGTTGCCCGGCACTGCGGCAATGCGATCGGCAACCTCCTTTTGCACCATGACCACGGCACGCTTGAGCGCGGGCATCGTCTGGAAGAACTGCAAGATGATTGTCGCCGCCACGTTATAGGGCAAGTTCGCGACAAATACCGTCGGCTCACCGCCGGCGGCCTGCTCAATCTGCTCCGGGCCCACCTTAAGCGCGTCGCCCATGATAAAGCGGAAGTTGGCGTAGTCGGCGGCGTGAGCATCGAGCACCGGCTCGAGCTCGGGATCGGCCTCGATCGACGTGACGCACGCCGCCTCCTGCAACAGCGCAAGCGTGAGCGTACCAACGCCCGGACCAACCTCGAGCACGCGCTCATCGCCTGCAAGCTCGGCAAGCTCGCAAATGCGCTCAATTACATGGTTGTCGATCAGGAAGTTCTGGCCCAGGCGATGCTTGGTCGCAAGGCCAAACTCCTCCAGCAGCTCCCTGGTGGCCGTGGGGTTTGCCAAAGGCGAAGTTGTCATGGTTGCCTCCTTAGCATGATGGCGGCGTCTTGAAACAAAAGGGCATGGACCGTGGCGGCCATGCCCTTACAGCTAAACAGCAAATTGCCGATATGGCGCGCTGCGTCTTAGCCCAGACGCGGGAACAGCGGATCGCCCTTCTCGACGGGCTGACCACCAGCAAGCAGGCCCCAAGCGCAAATGCCCTTGAGGTCGTCGCTCGCGGCCTCGTCCTCGCAGGACAGGCGGCGCAGAGCCTCGGCAGAAGTCTGGGGCATGAGCGGCATCAGCAGGTGAGCGGCAATGCGGATGGCCTCGAGCAGGTTGTAGATCACAAACGCCAGCTCGTCAGCCTTGGCCTCGTCCTTGGCAAGTACCCAAGGCTCGGAGTCCTCGATGTAGTGGTTGGCGGCGTGGATGAGCTCCATGACCTCGTCCTTGGCTCCACCGTAATCGAGCACGTCCATCTTGGCCATGTAGCGCTCGACCAAACCGTCGGCAATCTTTGCCAGCGGGTTGTCGAACGCATCGAACGACGCGGGCTTGGCGGGCGCGCAACCGTCAAAGTACTTGCCGCTCATGTTGAGCGAACGCGAGATAAGGTTGCCCCAGCTGTTGGCCAGGTCGGCGTTGTAGACCTGCTCCATGCGATCGAAGCTGATGGCACCGTCGGTGCCGGGGACGACGTCGGTCATGAAGTAGTAGCGATAGCCCTCAACGCCCAACATGTCGATAACGTCCTGCGGAGCGATAGCGTTGCCACGGCTCTTGGACATCTTCTCGGCCTTGCCAGTCTCGGCATTGCGCACGGTCAGGAAGCCGTGGGCAAAGACGTGCTCGGGCAGAGCCTCGCCGATGGCCATGAGCATGGCGGGCCAAATGATGGAGTGGAACCGAACGATCTCTTTGCCCACAATATGCACATCGGCAGGCCAGAACTGGTCAAAGTCATGGTATCTGTCGTTGTCATAGCCCAAAGCGGTGATGTAGTTGGACAGGGCGTCCACCCACA